>JASHOT010000228.1 GCA_030040965.1 Candidatus Sulfotelmatobacter sp.
AAACGCCGCTTTCGGCGCTGCGTTTGGGAGAACTGATTCAGGAGGCAGGATTCCCCGAGGGCGTGGTCAATATCGTCCCCGGCTATGGCGAGACGGCAGGCGCCGCCCTGGCGGCGCATCCCGACGTGGATAAAGTTGCGTTCACCGGATCAACCGAAGTCGGCAAACTGATTCTGCACGCCGCGGCCGGCAATCTGAAAAAAGTCTCGCTGGAACTGGGCGGCAAATCGCCAAACGTCGTATACAAAGATGCCGACCTCGACGTGGCCATTCCCGGCTCAGCCAGCGCCATCTTCTTCAATCACGGCCAGTGCTGCTGCGCGGGGTCGCGGTTGTATATACAGAAAGAAGTGTTCGACCAGGTGGTCGAGGGAGTCGCGGATCAGGCTAAGAAAATTCGCGTCGGCTCCGGCCTCGATCCCAAGACGCACATGGGACCCTTGGTTTCCGAAGAGCAACTGAACCGCGTCTGCGGATACCTGGAAGCTGGATTTTCCGAGGGCGCAAAGGCCGTGGCAGGCGGCAAGAAGATGGGCGACCGCGGATACTTCGTTGAGCCCACGGTGCTGGTCGACACCAACGAAAACATGAAGGTCGTGAAAGAAGAAATCTTCGGGCCGGTGGTGACGGCGATGCCGTTCAGCGATCCGGAAGAGATTATTCCTCGCGCTAACGACAGCACGTACGGTCTGGCAGCAGCGGTGTGGACCCGCGACATCGGAAAAGCGCACGCAACGGCCGAAGCCTTGCGCGCCGGAACGGTGTGGATCAACTGCTACAACATCTTCGACGCGGCGCTGCCGTTCGGAGGCTACAAGGAATCCGGCTGGGGACGGGAAATGGGCCACGAAGTGCTCAACAACTACACCCAGACGAAAGCGGTTTGCGCGCGGATCGGGTAATTTCTTCATCAATTCAAAGCCCCACCTTGTCGCGAGTGCGACATGGTGGGGCATAACTGTCTGTGTTGGTTTTGAGTGCTAAGGCCTGATTTCAACACTTGGGAACTTGCGTGGTTCGGCAGGTGTCTGGTCAGATTGTGGAATGCTGATGATTTCGAGGACGTTCCCCACCTTCCGAGGGTTCATTGCTAGTCTTCTTGTCGTTCCGGCCCTGAGCTTTCTCGGAATTTCAGGACCCACCGATTACTCCAAGAAGTCGGTGGCGGAACTCATTGATGATCTGGCCCAGATCGATTCCCAATCGCCGGGGATCAACAGCGCAGCCATATACAAGGGCTTTATTGTGGATAATTCTCCCGGCTCGTTTGGGGGTGGAGTGCTAGGGATTGCACCGCCCAGCGTGCCACTACAAATGAGCGAGTTGGTGAGACGCGGCCCAATCGCGCTCCCAGAGTTAATCAAGCACCTCGATGACAAAACGACGACCAAACTTGAAGTGGGGAATAAACCGTCCGGTAGACAAGTTGGTGTGGACGCGTTCATGTTCATGTACTTCAGTGATGAATACGACCCACGCGTACCTCACTGGTGGAGCGTTGAGGAATGGAAGAAAGGTCCTCGCCCAATGGAAAGAAGCTTTGAAGGACGATACACGGTGAAAGTCGGCGATGTCTGTTACGTACTCGTCGGTCAGATCGTCAATCGTCGCTTGCTGGCCGTCCGTTATCAGCCTAGTGCAGGGTTGGTGGTGAACTCTCCCATTGAAGCACCCGTGCTGGTCGAAAGAGTTCGAAATGACTGGGGTCAGGCCGATGCTGCGACCCTCAAAGCATCGCTGCTGCAGGATATTCGAATGAGAGATCACCCCAAAGACACAGGGGAAGAATACATAGGCAGATTTGTCGACCCAGCTTTCGCAAGGTTGAGAGTATACTTCCCGGACGTCTATAGATCGCTTGAAGGCACCGATCTGCCGAGAAGAAAAGCCTTTGAGAGACGCGAGAATGAACAGCGACGCTCATCCAATCAGTAGTTGGCGTAACATCCCCATTTCGCTCAAAATCCACTTTGCCGCTCAAAGCGTGAAATCGCCTGGTCCAACAGTTGTCTAGCTCCTTCTGCTAGGATGGATGTCAGCGTAGAGGACGCACCCGGTCCGCGGAAAGGGTAGAAGCCCACCTTCAGATTACGAGCTCTGCGAACCTTCTTTCAGCCCGAATTGTCGGACAACGGGCGCTTGCATTGAAAGGAGGTCGCGATGCCGACCAATTCTCCAGAAGCGCGCCGCCCGCTTCCCGAACGCCCTAACGTCCGTCATCTGAAAGACCAAGCCAAGGATTTGCTCAAGGCGGGCGCGGCCCAATCGATCACCGAAGCACAGTTCAAGATTGCTCGTAGTTACGGATTCACCAGTTGGCCAAAGCTCAAGGCGCACGTTGATTCACTCGAAGAGATTGGTGAACTCAAGCAGGCCATCGACACCAACGATCTCTCTCGCGTGAAGACTTTGATGACGCGCGACCCGGAGCTGCATCGGGCTCCGCTGGGCTATGGAAGGAATGGACCTCTCACGTGGGTTGCAGAATGCCGCGTACCCTTGGCGCCGCCCGGCCCGGAGAGGCTGGCCATGGCCGCCTGGATGATTGACCACGGCTCCGATGTGCATCAGGGAGGTGATGGGCCGCTCATGAGGGCCGCGCTCCGAGGCGATCGCATTCCAATGATGGAACTTCTTGTGTCGCGCGGAGCCAACGTGAATGCATTGTGGAGCGGATACTATCCCATCATCTTTGCGCCGTGTGAAACCGTCGAGCCATTGGCTCTGAAGTGGCTGCTGGAGCACAGCGCCAATCCCAATCCGCCAGGTCACCGGCAGAAGTATCCCGGCACAGCGCTGGATTTCGTGATCGGCACGTATGGACGTTCAGCCGAGCTCGGCACGTGCATGGAGATCCTGATTGAAGCTGGCTGTCCCACGAAATACAAGGTTCCTGCCGTCTTGGATTTGTTACGCAACCGGCTCGACCTTCTCGTCCGACACCTGGATGCCGATCCTATGCTGATGCATCGGCGGTTTCCCGAACTCACTTTCGGAAACACCGCCGAGCGCCGTCTGACCTTGCGAGGAGCAACACTGTTGCATGTGGCAGCGGAGTACGGCAATGTGGAAGCGGCAAATCTGCTTCTGGATCGTGGAGCAGACGTAAATGCGCGCGCGACGATAGATGAGACCGGCGTCGGCGGGCAGACACCGATATTTCATGCTGTCAGTCAGTTCTACGACTGGGGACTAGCGGTGACTCGGCTGTTGGTCGATCGCGGAGCCGACCTTTCAGTGCGAGTAAATCTTCCGGGCCACTATGAACGACCAGATGAAGTGGTCAAGTGCACGCCTTTGGGATATGCCCTGTTATTTCCCGCTACTCATGGCCCGCGCCCAAGCAACAGCACCATTCTATTGCATGAACGTGGGGCACCGGATTGAAGCACTGACCGGCCCCCATCCATGTCGACGTCGGCCTGGGCTTGGTTGGCGTAACATCGCGTCTCACGGTCAAAGCGGTGTTGCGACCTATCGTACAAAGGTGTCCGTTTGGGCGAGCCGAAAGATGGAGAAATTTTGGTGGTCTGGTGAGATCGAAAGAGATGCCGCCGAGCTGTATTGCGAAACAATGCGCTCTATTAAATCGGTAATTTGCCCCTTGCTGGAGCACGTCTCTTTCGGCAACACGGCTGAACAGTGGGTATACATTGCAATCATTCGGACTGACGATCATCCCGCGTACAACGAGGTTGCGAAAAGGACCTCGAAGGGGAAGGTTTTGGAATTTCGGCTAAAGATTCCATTCGCTCCGTTCGTTTCTGGCAGCCGAAATGACCGCATTCGCCTAGTCCTGCGCAGCCTTTCCCGTTGCGTATCACTGATGGAGAACCTCACCATCACTAGAGAAGTCCAAGACAAGCTTCGTCAGGTTATCTTGCGAGCCGAATACGAACTATTGGACATCTCGCAGCCACGAAGACAATAGTCGTTTTTTCGGTCGGCTAATTTGACGATCGGAGTAGGGATTGTGATTACTCACAACCCCCTCCTCGGACCCGGACGGGCGCTAATTAGCGCATCCGGTTCTTATCTCGAATGAGTAGCGGCGAAACGGGCATCGGGATAGGGATGGAGCACATGCGGAGTAGGTAGCCAGCGCATTGCCAAGTCAAGCATT
>JASHOT010000229.1 GCA_030040965.1 Candidatus Sulfotelmatobacter sp.
GCGAATCGGCTGACATCTTCGGCGGTTGAGAACAGGCCGGCGTGTCCGGCCACGCCACCGAGCACGAAAGCATTCTCGTCCTGCACTTCACCTTGAATTGTTCTGTGGCGGAAGGTGCGGTCGTCTGCAGTGGGAGGAATTTGGGTGCGCAATTCTTCAGGCGGTTTGAAGGTTGTGTGCGCCATCCCCAGAGGACCAAAGATTTCGCGCCGGCAGAAAAGATCGAGCGGCTCTTGCGCGATGCGCTCCAGCGCAACTCCCAGAATGATGAAACCGATGTCGCTGTACACGACGCGCGAGCCCGGATCAGCGGCAAGCGGCGTGGTGAAGGCCGTCTCAAGCAGTTCGTTGCCTGTGTGACATCTCAAAAACAATTTCTCGTAGGCCGGCAGCCCCGACGAATGGGCGAGGAGCATGCGAAATGTCACACGCTCGCGACGCGGATCGCGTCCCACGGAGTTCGCGGTAAATTCCGGTATCGTTCCCCCGACTCGCGCATCGAGTTCGAGGAGTCCACGCTCGTAAAGCATCATGGCCATCGAGGTGGTCGCAATGACCTTGGTGACCGACGCCAGGTCAAAGATCGTGCCGGTCGTAACTGCGGGAGATTTCGGGTCATGGGTGAATTGGCCGAAAGCCTTGCTGGCTACCAGTTTGCCGCGGAGTGTAACCGCCACTGACGCGGCGGGAAAAGCGTGCTCGACGATGGCGTCGCGGAGAACAGCGAATGCGGAAAAAAAGACTTCGTCCTGATCGTGGAAGGCAGGAATCAGTTCTGAAGTGTGCTGCGTGCGCTCGTTCATCCGTGACCTGAGCGGGTTATAGCAGAGATTTCGCGGCACGGTAAAGCACCCCCGTCTTACCTACGTGCTTTGTGCTTCCGTACCTTGAGTCAGACGGTGGATGTTGTGTAGAGTCAAGTCATTCATCCTGCACAATCAAATCGATTTTGGAAAATTGTCTGGCTGCTGATTGCGGTCGGCCAAATCTTTTTCGACTGCTCGATTTTGAGAGCGATTGCGTCGGAGGGCGCAACTCCACCGGCTCTCACCAAGAATTCGCCTGCCGTCCGACTGGGCGAGGTGGATTCCATCATCGAACGCGCCATTGCCGACGGCAATATCCCGGGAGCGGTTCTGGTTGTCGGGCACGACGGCACAGTCATCTACCGCAAGGCATACGGTGAGCGATCGCTTGAGCCGCGGCGCGAACCGATGGCGCTGGACACGATCTTTGACGTGGCTTCGCTGACGAAAGTAGTGGCGACGACTACGGCCGTCATGCAACTGATGGAGCAAGGCCGCGTGCGCCTCAACGATGCGGTCGCGAAATACTTGCCCGAGTTTGCGCAGAACGGAAAAGAAGACATCACGATTCGGCAACTGCTCACGCATTACTCGGGACTTGAGCCGGACCTGGACCTGAAGACGCAGTGGGAGGGAAAAGAGACGGCCTACAACATGGCGTTTGCAGAGACGCCAGCCGAGCCGCCGGGATCGCATTTCACCTATAGCGACATCAACTTCATCGTGCTTGGCGCATTGGTGGAGCGTGTCTCGGGTGAGAGCCTCAACGATTATTGCGAGCGGCATATTTTTGCGCCGCTCAAGATGACGCACACGCGTTACCTGCCGCCGGCCTCCTGGCGCTCTCGGATTGCGCCTACGCAATACGACGAGAACGAGCACATGCTGTGGGGAGAGGTGCACGATCCGACGGCTCGGCGCATGGGCGGAGTGGCAGGCCACGCCGGACTATTTTCGACCGCCGATGATCTGGCCAAATTTGCCCAGACGTTGCTCGATGGCGGCGACGGGATTCTTTCGCCAGTGGCCGTGCAGAAGATGACACAACCGGAAACGCCGCCTTCGGCCCCTATTCTGCGCGGTTTTGGGTGGGATATCGATTCGCCTTATTCGTCGAATCGCGGCGACCTGTTTCCCGTCGGCGGATTCGGGCACACGGGTTTCACCGGTACATCGATGTGGATCGATCCGATCACGCACACGTACATCATCCTGATGACAAATGCTGTTCATCCGCGCGGGAAGGGAACTGCGATCGCTCTGCGGACGAAGGTGGCGACTGAGGTTGCAGCGGCCCTCAATCTGAGCGCGAGTGAGAAAGATGCGCTGCGATGGAAGAGCGTCACCGGATATAACGAGGCCCAAAGCGCGGCGCGGCGCATGAGCGCGCGCAACGGGACGGTGGACAATGGCATCGATGTGCTGGAAGAACATGGGTTCGATGTTCTGAAGCCGCCACAGACTGCTGGCGAGACCAAGAGTGAGAGTGGCCAAAGTACGGTGACGAAGCGCCGAATCGGGCTGGTGACGAATCAGACCGGACTCGATTCCGCGGGTAAGCGGACGATTGACGTTCTTCATGATGCGGCCTCTGCTGGCATTTCACTCGAAGCCATCTTCAGCCCCGAGCACGGTGTCACCGGAACGCTCGACACCACGCATGTGGGCAACTCCGTCGATGCGGCGACTGGAGTTCCTGTCTATAGCGTTTATGGCGGCACCGACGCTGCGAGGCATCCTCCGGAAGACGTGATCAAGAATCTGGACGCCATTGTGTTCGACATTCAGGACGCGGGCGTTCGCTTCTACACCTACGAGACCACGCTCGGATATTTTCTGGAAGCGGCGGCCAAAGCTGGAATCGAAATCATTGTGCTCGACCGGCCGGACCCGATTACCGGCTCGTTCGTGCAAGGGCCGGGGTCGGATGCGGGCAAGGAAAGCTTCACGAACTACTGGACGATCCCGGTGCGACACGGCATGACCATGGGCGAGCTGGCGAAGATGTTCAACGCAGAACGCGGCATCAACGCGAAACTTACCGTAGTCCCCATGGATGGCTGGGAGCGGGGCGATTGGTTCGATTCGACTGGGCTTGCCTGGGTGAATCCTTCGCCCAATTTGCGCAGCGTGATCGAGGCCGCGCTTTATCCCGGTGTGGGGCTGGTCGAGGGCACGAATATTTCGGTTGGCCGCGGCACCGACACTCCTTTTGAATTGGTCGGTGCGCCCTGGGTGAAGAGCACGGAACTGGCGGCTTATTTGAACGCTCGCGGCATCTTCGGCGCGCGCTTCGTTCCGGTTTCGTTTACTCCCACGGCGAGCGTTTACAGTGGCCAATTGTGCCAGGGCGTAAATATTCTCCTGACCGATCGCAACGGATTCGATGCTCCGGAGCTGGGAATCGAGCTCGCTTCCGCGCTGCAGAAACTTTATCCCGCCGATTTCAAGATCGGGCGCATGCAGGAGCTACTGGCGAATCAGAGTGTCTTCGACGCGCTGATGGCCGGCGAAGATCCGCGGCGTATTGCGCAGGATTGGCAGGAAGAGATCGAGAAGTTCGAGAAGATCCGGGAGAAGTATCTGATCTACAAGTGACCCGCCCCTAATGCAGGCTTGGCCTGCACGCCTGGCGAATCCATTGAGTGTCTGCGTCGTTAAGAACATAGTCGCCGATGCCGTTCTTGTCGGTAAAATTGAGCGCCACGTCTGAACATCCTTCGAAAAGTGCGTAGTGCCAGATCTCACTGGGCGGCGTAATTCCAGAGTGAGATTCGACAGAATTCGGCGGCCCGTAAATGATGTAAATGCGGCCGCGATCCGTCTTCCATCCGGGCACGCCAGCGGCAAAATGTTGGTTGGCGTAGGCGAGACGGCGGTAATGCACTTCTTTGAAGGTATTCTCAGCTGATCCCGGGTTGGGGTTGCGGCGCTCCCAGAAAGCCAAGATGAACTCGTCGCGCTGTTTGTCAGAAACAAGGTTCCTGAATTCGACGCGTTCTTGATCGGTGACGATATAGGCGACATCTTCGCGAAGCCAATTCTTGTACGGCTCGCTCACGTTTGGGTCGTGCCACGCCGGGCGAGGGCTAGCCTCAGAGGTATCTTGCGCGCGTGCGTGGAAGTCGAGCAGGCACGAGGCAGCGACGAGAGAAGCGAAAAGGGAAACCATCAAGTAACGTGTTGCGCACATGGCCGGACCTCCACAGTGCGAAATCAGTGGCACGGATCGTAGTTAAATGGGATGCTGACAGGCAAGTTTGCGTTTCCTGGGCACCCTGGGAAACCAACCGGGCATCCTAGCGGCTGGGGCATTGCAACATCTGCGATAATTAGAGAACCATCCTTCGTTACCGTCCTTCTTTTGGGGAGGTGCTCGATGCGCGGACTCTTCATCCTGCTTCTGGTATCAGGAATGGCCTTCGGTCAGGCCACTGATTCTTCCAAGCCCGCGGAAGCGTCACCGCCGAACCCGGCCCCGGCGACTCAAGATAAAGCGACGCCGCTGGCATCGGCTCCCGCGAACACCAGGATGGCCGAGGCTTCCGATCCCAACACGCTCGTCATCCCGGCTGGATCGAAGATTCCCTTGTCGCTGGCGCAGGCCATCTCAACCAAGAACGCCCGCGAGGGCGATGCGGTCTATGCGACCACGGTGTTTCCGTTCGTGTTGAACGACCGCATCCTGGTCCCAGCCGGGACTTACATTCAGGGCAAGATTTCGCACACTGAGCCGGCGGGCCGATCGAAAAAACGCGCCGAAATTCTGATTCACTTCACCACTCTGATTTATCCCAGCGGATACACGGTCATGCTGCCGGCTTCGGTCGAGAATACGCCGGGCGCCGACAATAAGGGCGTGAAGGACAGCGAAGGGACCATCCAGCAGGATAAAGACACTGGCCAGCGCGTGGAAGATGCAGCGAAGGACGCGGCTGTCGCTGGAACGGCCGGAACCATCGCCGGCGCTGCGGCGGGAGGGTTGAACGGGGCACGCATCGGAGGCGCTGCCGGACTGGCTGCTGGTGTCGCGTGGGCGCTTCTCAAGCATGGTCCAGAACTCAAGCTGGATGTCGGGACTTCGATCGAAATGGAGATTCAGCGCGACATCCCGGTCGATGGCAGCCGCATCCAGACTCTCAAGGCCGGTTCTTAATTCCAGTCAACCAGGACGATCAGGGGTTCCTCATCGAGAGTTTCCCATTCGGCATTTTCTTGCCCCGGACCGTCCTGTGAGTGGTAAGCGCTCCACTCAAGGTGGTGTCTGAAAGATTTCAGTCACCACCCCACTCAAACTCCTGACAATCGAACAAGTAGATTGGGGTAGAATCCTACTCCGACCTTTGGAGGCGATATGCGCGGTCGCCCGCTCCTAATCCTGCTTTCGGTTTTCTTTTCCGCAACTGTTTTTTGTCAGACTCGCGGTGGCGGTGGCACCGGCGGTACCGGTGGTCGCGGTACTACTACCAGCGTTCCCAGCGGCCCTACCAATCGTTCCAGCCCGGGCAATACGATGAACACGCCCGTCCCGTTAGCGAGCGCAAACGACGAAGGGAAAATCGAGTTCCGCACGCAGGCGATTCTGGTGCAGGTTCCCGTCGTCGTCACCGACAAAAGTGGAAACCACATTCACGGGCTCACCAAGGATGAACTGCACGTGTTTGAAAACGGCAAGGAGCAGGGAATTTCCGTTTTCGAAGAGATGGTTTCTTCGCACGAGAAGCTTCCCACGGTTCCCATGCAGCCGGGAGAATTTCACAACCTTGTTCTGTCCGATAAAGAGCCGCATACCGTCACCGTCATTGCGCTTGATACCGTCAATACTCCTTTCCTGGACCAGACAAATGGCCGTCGCGAACTGGTGAAGTACCTTGCCGAGAGCATCGATTCTGGCCAGGTGTTGGCGTTGATGATCATTACCAGCCGCGGCCTGCAGCTGGTGCAAGGCCTCACCGGAGATCCTGAGCAGTTGGCGCAAACGCTCAAGAAGGTCAGTGGGGAATTGCCGGCGATGCAGGGCGTGGGTGTGGGCACTCAGGCCGACGTGGCAGCAGGTGACATAGGTGGGATGCCGACGCCGATTTCTCCGGGACAGGATCCAGGTACTGCGATGAACGCTTTTGTGCAACATGGCGACGCGCTCTACGCACAGTTCGCGCAACAGAACGCGATCGAAACCACGCTGAACGGATTCATGGGTATCGCCTGGACGCTTTCGGGTTTGCCCGGGCGCAAGGCGCTGATTTGGGCAACCGGCGGATTTCCGTTTACCATTGCCGATCCGGCCACGGTGCCTGGCGGCTATCTTTCGGTTCTCTACGAGCGCACGATGCAGGCGCTCACGCAGGCTCAGATTTCGGTCTATCCGGTTGACGTCCGCGGGCTGGTGAATGCCAATCCCGTGGGCGATGCCAGCCGTTCGCACGCGCCCTCGATGCAGAGCATCAACAATCGCGCCTGGCTGCAGCAGTCGAAGATCGATACGCTCAATGAGTTTGCGGAAATGACCGGTGGTAAGGCCTATTACAACACCAACGATCTCGCCACCAGCTTCAAGCGCGCCGCTGATGATGCATCTTCCTACTACATGATCGGCTATTACCTCGACCTCAAGAACAATCGCGCGGGATGGCGCAATCTGAAGGTCAAGGTGGATCGCAAAGATGTGGAAGTTCGCGCGCGCAAGGGATTTTTCGTGACCAACGCCACCATCCATATGGACCTGACCCGCGATAGCGATTTGAGCTATGCGCTGAAGTCTCCAATCGAAGGAACGGGCCTGCCTTTGAGCGTGCGCTGGCTCAAGGTGACTGGCGACGGTGCGACGAAGAAGGCAGGTTTCATGGTGCATATGCCCCTCGGAAGTTTTGCCTTCGACCCGAACGGGCAGAATCGATTGAACTTCGATGTCGCTGTGGCGGCTTACGAAACGAATGCGAAGGATGGTAAAGCTGCCAACACCGTCGGAAAGAGTTATCTGCCAAGCCTTAGCGATGCGCAGATGACCGAGGCGCGCGCCAAGGGAGTGGGCTTCAACGATGAACTCGATCTGGCGCCTGGGCAGTATTCGGTGAGATTCGTGGTCCGCGACAACATAAGCGGCAAGATTGGCAGCGTGACCGCTCCTCTTACCGTGAACTAGCCTTCGCCTGCCCGCTTCGACAAAAGGTGCGTATCAAGCGTAACAACGCTCTACGCGCGATTTGCGCGCCGGCGTGCGCCCGCTGCTATACAATCCGCGGTAGGGAGCGTGTTCGTTCCGAACTTGGGCCGTAAGTGGAGGCTGCCGTGGAATTGGGCATTGGAACCTTTGCCATTATTGGCGTCATCGTCGTTATCTACCTGCTGAATTCCATCAAGATTCTGGCCGAGTACGAGCGCGGGGTTATCTTTCGACTCGGCCGCCTGCTCGATGTGGCCAAAGGTCCGGGCGTCATTCTGGTGTTTGCGCCGGTGGACCGCATGGTGCGCGTGTCGCTGCGGCAGGAAGCGCTCGAGGTGCCTCCGCAGGACATCATCACGCGCGATAACGTGACGCTGAAAGTCAATGCGGTGATTTTCCTGCGCGTGATTGAACCGCGCAAGGCGGTCGTGGAAGTTTCGAACTACGTATATCAGACGTCGCAATTCGCGCAGACCACCCTACGATCAGTGTTGGGCGAGCAGGAACTCGACGAACTGCTGGCGCATCGCGACAAAATCAACTCGCGGCTGCAGGCCATTCTCGATCAACACACAGCGCCCTGGGGCGTGAAAGTCACCAACGTGGAAGTGAAACAGGTAGACCTGCCGGAATCCATGCTGCGTGCGATGGCCAAGCAGGCCGAAGCCGAGCGTGAAAAGCGGTCGAAGATTATTCACGCCGAGGGCGAATTCTCTGCGGCGCAGCGACTGGTGGATGCGGCGCGGCTGCTCTCCGATGAACCGGTCAGCGTGCAATTGCGCTATCTGCAGACGCTGACGGAAATTGGCGTGGAGAAAAACACCACGGTCGTGTTCCCGGTTCCGGTGGACTTTTTTTCTGGCATTCAAAAATTATTGAGCGGGCCGGGAGATAGCAAAACGGGTGTAAAGAGTGCGTAGCCGCGATGACTTGCTTGAATCGGTTCTTACGCAAGACCTTGGGGTAGCAAGGTTGAGATCGGGAATGATTGTTTGCGCGCCGAAACTGACGTTTCGACTTCGGAGTTGATCTATGACTTCGTCCAATGGGACTTCGTCGGAAGACACAGAAATAACACTGGGAACGGGGAAATTGCTGATCCTATTCTTTGGATTGGTGGGCATCTGCGCGCTCTTCTTCGCGCTGGGATATCAACTGGGCCGCAAGTCGGAGCCTACACTGGCGGCTTCGAGCGCAGCGGTTGCGCCAGCGACGTCCGCGCCGGCGCCAAGCAAGTCGAGTTCGGCCGCTGCTCCCCCCATGACGTTCTACAAGTCGGTGGAGCAGAAAGACGCCAATGCGCAACTGACGCCCGCTCCCGAGGGTAAAGCCGACACGCCACCATCCACCTCAGATGCGGCCGCCGCACAAACTCCTGCTGCGAACACCGCAGATCCGGTGACTACTCTGCCCACGAGTTCGTATTTTGTACAGGTAGCTGCCGTCAGTAAACAGGAAGATGCCGACGCCCTCGTCGATGCCTTGAAGAAGAAACAATATCCGGCATTCGTGGCGACACCCTCGACGGCAGACAAGCTTTTTCATGTGCAGGTTGGGCCATACAGCGACGTGAAAGAGGCGGAAGCGATGCGGGCGCGTCTGATCGGCGACGGATACAGCCCGATCCTGAAAAAATAGGACGCCGGATTGATCTTCACAACCGGATCTGCGATTTTCGATAAATCCCTAAGGAACTCAACCGCCACTTTTCCCGTCCCGAAAATAGTTCTAGACGTTTACCTACATATGTAGTAGAAATGCAGACACGTGTAGGAGACGAGGAATGTCTCAGCGGAAACTCGGCAAGCTGGAACTCAAGCTTCTCGGGGCTGGTCGTCTGCGGCGCCATACATGTAAATGCTGCGCCGCATCTTTCTGGCTGATTGCGACACTGATTGCGCAAATGGCGGCGCAGGCTGCCATACCAGCGGGTGCAGACCCGGTTCCTCAACCCGCGATCCCCGCCATTCTCGCGGCCTTCGACAAATACGAAGTCGTCGCGATGCCGGAAGCGCATGGCATGAAAGACGTCGATGATTTCATCCT
>JASHOT010000230.1 GCA_030040965.1 Candidatus Sulfotelmatobacter sp.
CGCGCGCGGATCGAAACTCGACCGGCATGAATCCATCGGGAAGGGAACGATCGGCAAAGACGCATTTCGGAGGCTGCTGAATGATCCGCGTCTGGCGCACGCGGCTTTTATCGCGGAGACGCCGATCGAGAGACCGGGGGATGATCGCAAAAATGTGGCCTTTCTCAAGGCTCTGGTGGAGAGATAGATTGCAGAACGGCCGCAATTATGTTATGTTAAACATGTTTAACATGCTAGGAATTCGCCTGGATCCGGAACTCGAAGACAAGTTAGAGTCGCTGGCCAAGCAGACTGGCCGCAGCAAGAGTTATTACGCGCGGGAGGCGATTCGCCAATACCTGGAAGACCGCGAGGATTACCTGAAAGGGATTGCTGCTCTCGAGCGTCGTGAACCCACCATCACTCTAGAAGAGCTGGAGCGGCGCCTTGGTCTCACCGAGTGAGACACCGCCAGGCAGGGTGTGGCGAATTGAAATTACCCGCACTGCCGAAAAGCAGATTTCCAAGCTAAGCCGCCAAGCGCAGAAGGCCATCCAGCAATTCCTGCGGGAGCGCCTGTTGCCTGCTGAAAATCCCCGTCAATGGGGTAAGCCCTTGCGCGGTGAAAAGCAGGATCTGTGGCGATACCGCGTGGGCGATTATCGTCTGATTTGCGATATCCAGGATGAAAGAGTCGTTGTGCTCATTCTTGAAGTAGGACATCGCAAAGACATTTACCGGTGATTGTTGTTGCCCCTTGTCGTTGTAAAATCAAGGTTTATTCATTAGTCTGCCATCTCACTATGCCGAACGAGGAGAAAACACAGGTCACGGTGACCAGTGCCGATCAGCCCGACGCGGGAGCGAACGGCGGACGTTTTCATGATCGGACGAGTGACCGTCGCGAAATCGACGAGCGTTATGACGCGCAGCGTGTCGAGACGAAATGGGCTGAGCGCTGGCAGCAGGATCCGGCGTTGTACGCTGCCGAAACGAACTCGACTAAACAGAAATATTACGTACTCGAAATGCTGCCGTATCCTTCGGGCGCTCTGCACATGGGGCACGTGCGCAATTACTCGATCGGCGATGCGCTGGCCCGCTACATGTGGATGAACGGCTACAACGTGCTGCATCCCATGGGATGGGATTCGTTTGGTTTGCCAGCAGAAAACGCCGCGATTTCGGCGAATGTGCCGCCGCGGCAGTGGACGCTGCGCAATATCGCGAACATGAAGGCGCAGATGAATCGCCTCGGCTTCGCCTATGACTGGTCGAGGGAAGTCACTACATGCTTGCCCGAGTATTACCGCTGGAATCAGTGGTTCTTTCTCAAGCTTTGGGAGCGCGGGCTGGCCTATCGCAAGAAGAGCAAGGTCAACTGGTGTCCGAAATGTGCCACGGTGCTGGCCAATGAGCAGGTTGTGAACGGCTGCTGCTGGCGGCACGAGGACACTCCGGTCGAGCAGCGCGAACTGGAGCAATGGTTCGTGCGTACGACGAAATACGCCGAGGAGTTGCTGCGCGGGCTGGATCATCTGGAGGGCTGGCCCGAAAAAGTGCGCACCATGCAGCGCAACTGGATCGGCCGCAGCGAAGGGACATTGGTCGATTTCAAACTCGCCTACGCGGACGAACATAAGGGATTCGGTCCGGCGGGAGCGACGATTACAGTTTTCACCACGCGGGTCGATACGATTTTCGGCGCTACGTCGATTCAGTTGGCGCCCGAGCATCCCATCGTGAACGATCTTGCGGCGCAAAATACCGATTTGCGCGCGAAGGTTGATCAGCTCATCGCCGAGCAGCGCAAGGCGAAAGAAGCCGGCGACATTGGCGAGATCGAGAAGCACGGCGTCAGCACCGGACGCTATGCCATCAACCCGTACAACGGCGAGAGGATTCCGGTCTGGGTGGCGAATTACATTGTGATGGATTACGGCACGGGCGCGATTATGAGCGTGCCGGCGCATGATGAGCGCGACTACGATTTCGCGAAGAAGTACAAGCTCGAAATCCGGCTGGTGATTTTACCTGTTTCGAACGATCCGGAAGAGACGATGGCCGAGCCGCCCTTGCCGTTCACGACGCACAACGGCGTGTTGATCAACTCCGGTGCGTTCAACGGCCTGATGTGCGATGAAGCGATCAAAAAAATGTCGGAATACGCCGAGCAGAAGGGATTCGGCAAGGCGACGGTCACGTATCGGCTGAAAGACTGGGGCATCTCGCGACAGCGGTATTGGGGCACGCCGATTCCGATGCTTTATTGCGAGAAAGACGGCATCGTGCCGGTGCCGGAAAAAGATTTGCCGGTGATTCTGCCGGAGAATGTCGAGATCACGTTGACGGGCGGATCGCCACTTGGTCGCGTGCCGGAGTTCGGCAAGGCCAGGTGTCCGAAGTGCGGCGGCCCGGCCCGGCGCGAGACTGACACGATGGATACGTTCGTCGATTCATCGTGGTACTTCTATCGCTACACCGACGCGCACAACGACCGCGCGCCATTCGACGGCAAGATCGCGCAGTACTGGTTCGGCGATCGCGGCATCGATCAGTACATTGGCGGGGTCGAGCATGCGATTCTGCATTTGATCTATTCGCGCTTCTGGACGCGCTTCATGCGCGATCTGGGCATGATCACGAACGACGAACCAGCGGAACGCCTCTTTACGCAGGGCATGGTGATCAAAGAAGGCGCGAAGATGTCGAAGAGCCTGGGCAACGTGGTGTCGCCGGACGAAATGGTCGCGCGTTACGGCGCAGACGCCGCGCGTATGTACAGTCTGTTCGCCGCACCGCCCGACCGCGATCTGGACTGGCAGGATTCGGGGATTGAGGGCATTCAGAGATTTCTGGGGAGGGTGTACCGGTTTGTGGTGCGCAATGCGCGACCGTCATCGGCGGCACGTTCCGCGGACGCGTTGACGCCCGAGGCGCGCGCCATTCAGCGCAAGATGCATCAGACCATCAAACGCGTCAGCGACGATTTCCAGGGGCGCTGGCACTTTAATACGTGCATTTCGGCGATTATGGAATTGGTGAATGTGCTGTATGGCGCGGAAGACGCCATTGTGCGGAAGGCGATTCCGAGCGGCTTTTTGGTGGAGGTTCAGCGCCATCTCGTTTTGCTGCTCGCGCCGTTCGCGCCGTATCTTGCGCACGAACTTTGGGAGATGCTCGGAGAAAAACAAAGTCTGCTCCGTGCGCCTTGGCCAAAGTACGACGCGGAGCTGGCGAAGGAAGAAGAGATCGAAATTCCGGTGCAGATCAATGGGAAGCTGCGCAGCCGCGTCACTGTGCCCGCCGATGCGGACGAAGCATTCGTGCTCGAGCGAGCGCTGGCCGACGAGAAAGTGAAGGCAGCCATTGCCGGCAAGCAGATCGTGAAGAAGATTTATGTGCCGGGCAAGATGGTGAACCTGGTCGTCAGGTAAGTCCTTGTCATCCCGAGAAGTGGATGGTTCGCAAACGAACCATCAATGCAATCGCAGGATGCGTACCTCCAGGTTCCATCCCACGAGATTTCAGAGCACGAAGAACGGACAGGGATTCTTCAACTCCACAAGCCTTCACTTTGTGAAGGCTTGTTCCGCTCAGGATGACACGATGCGTTATTCTGTTCACGCATGGCCATCTCTCCCACGGCTGAAGGATTCCGCGCCGCCTTCCGCCAGCCCTCGCTGACGCTCGCGGAAATCACCTGGCGCTGGGTAGCGGGCGCAACGGCAGCTTTGCTGTTCTTTTTTGGCTTATTCGAATACCTCGATTCTCTTCCGCTCACGAGTGGCGAACTGCTGTTTCTGCGCACGCGGCAGCCCTTGCTGGTGAGCCGCGCTCTCGAGCACATCCTGCGCGGCAGCATGGGCCGGGCGGTTGCGGCCGCCATGATTGCCGTGGTTCTCGTCGGACTCGTCTGGATGATCGCCGCGTCTCTGGGAAGAGTGGTCACTGTGCGCTCGCTCGTCGAACATTTCCGTTCTCGGCTTGGATCTGAAAAAGATCGCGCGGCGGGCAGCGATGCAAGCCACGAGGCAGAAGGAGCCGATGAGGCTCAGGCAGAAAATTATCCTGGGAAGGCAGCGATGCCGGCTCTCATCCGGCTGAATTTATTGCGCGCCATCGTTGCCATCGCGGCGGTGATTGGATTTGTCGGCGCGGCAATTTTGGCTGGCTTCGCCTCGCCGGTATCCGATCCTCAGCCGGGGCTGGCTTTTCTCGTATTTCTTCCGCTCGCGGCGCTGGTCGGCCTTGCCTGGTATGGATTGAACTGGATGCTCTCGCTGGCGTTGTTGTTTGCCGTGCGCGACGGCGAGCCCGCCTTGAACGCAATCGTCGCGGCGGTTGCCCTGTGCCGGGAGCGAACCGGCGCGGTTTTGGCAGTCAGCGTCTGGACAGGACTCGCGCATCTTGTTGTGTTCTTTGCGGCCACCAGCGTGGTGGGCATGGCGCTCGGCTTCGGGCAGGTTTTGCCATGGCGGATTGTGGTGCTCGGTGTGAGCTTCGTAACGCTGGTTTATTTCGCTCTGGTGGATTGGCTTTATACCGCGCGGCTGGCGGGATATGTGTGCATCGCGGAGGCGCCGGAGGAACTGTTGAAACCCGCGCCATTGCCGGTCTACGGACCGCCAATGACAGCAGCGCAAGCACCGCCGCTCGCGACGACGATTGATCGGGATGAAGTGATTCTGAGTGATGTGCCCGTTGGATCGCCTGGGCCCAGCGTTGATCGCGATGGTGTCGGTTCGCGCGAGATCTCTCCGCCTGCTGGTGAAAGCGCGGGCGTTTGATTGCATAACGACGTTGGCTGGTCGCAGCGAGTAGATTGGTTGCGACAAAACAGACCAAGGCTCACCGAGAGGAGCCAACGTCATGCTGATTATAGGATGCGATTTTCATCCCGGGTTTCAGCAGGTCGCGATCTTTGACAATCGAACGGGAGAGGTAGAAGAGAAACGGTTGCAGCACCGCGGG
>JASHOT010000231.1 GCA_030040965.1 Candidatus Sulfotelmatobacter sp.
CCAGCAATTGAACCGTCTCGATCTGCTGAGCCTTCAACAGCTGAATGGTCTGCTGCTGCTGTTCTAAGGCCTTTCCCATCTGCTCAAGCGACTGATGTTGCTTCTGCAATTCGTTGAGCAGCATGGGCGTCAGTTTTTGATACTGCACCGTCTGAAGCTGGCCGTCCGCGCCTCTGACCACCAAGTCGGGATAGACCTCTGCGACCTCTTCGGCAACGAGGCCGTAGTCGATTGGCTTGGAACCGTCGGCGTAAGGTTGCTTGTAACGATAGGTGACCGGGCGCAGCCGGAAAGATCGCGTTGCTGGCATCGCCCATGTCGTGGACGTCTTCCTTAAAGCGGCGCGATGAGTTGACTTCTGCTTAGCCGCTCAGAGGGAGGCTGCGGGCGACTCGGAGTCGAAATTAGAAGTTTAACAGCAGCACTTGTTGAAAGGTCCCCCCGAGGGTGCCTCTGTTACGGAAGCCGGAAGGCACGGTGCCCCATTTCTCGCCTGGACCTTCAGATGCACTGGGCTTTAGCCCCTGAGGTCATCCTGCCCACCTCTAAAACACGACGAGATCAACCTGAGAGCTCTTTGCGTCTGTGCCCGAAGTCGCGGTCACAATAATGGTGTACGTTCCTGCTGGTGTTCCGCTAACCGGGGGCTGCACCACGCCGTGAGCGCACGCCGGCAAGAGCACGAGCAGCGAGAAGACAGTCAAGAGCATCAGCAGTCCGGCGATACGACGCCTGCGCCGGTCGCTCGACCTCATTCCAATCAGCGAAATCCCCGGAACGATCAGCCACAACGCATAGAAGTGGCGGAGGAATGAGTTGGACGTCGTGTTGATGGGACGAACGGTCGTTGTAAGGTTCAGCGTCGACGATCCCGGACTCGCGCCCGGCAAAGTCACCTGGGAATTGGTGAAGTTGCATGCCGCTGCGGCGGGCACGCCCGAGCAGGTGAGAGAAATTTGGCTGCTGTAGAGTGGAACCGGCGTAAGCGTGACCTGATAGCTGGCCGTGTTTCCCGCGACCACACTCTGATTGCTCGGGCTGATGGCCATGGTGTAATCCGAAAGGTTGGCGGTCACGCTGGTCTGGGCCAGAAGGATGTTGCTGGCGGAGAGGACCTGCACCGTTCCGCCCGTGAACTGATGACTGCCTCCGCCTCCGCTAGCCGTTAACGTAGGGATGACTACGATTGTCACCGTCGCTGTGGATCCTGCCTGCAGCGAGGGAATCGTGCAGATCACATTGACGGTCGTCGACGAACCGCTGCTGCAGATCCCGGTTGAGGCTTGCGCGTTATTGAATGAGACAGAAACTGTGGCAGTCTGCACAAGAGAATCAATCACGCTGATGTTGTAGGCGGGGTCGGGACCGCCATTGGTGATCGTGTAGGTGAAGGTTGCCTGATTGCCGGCACTCACGTAGCTCTGATTGTTGGCAATGGTCAATAGGCCCGAAATCGTTACCGTCGAGGCGTTGCCGAGTTCAGTTACGAAGGCATCAGAGCCGCCCGCATTATTCATCTGGACAGGTTTTTCGACGGTAAGGTCGACGGAGGTCGTGTCACCGGCGAAGTAGACATTCTGATTGGCGTCAACCGCGACGCTGGTGCCCTCGGTGAATGCACTTCCGCCTGAGCTTGTCGTGCTGCCGCCGAAGTAACTCGTCCACGAACCAATTCCGGATGAGCTCTGCGTTGTGGCCGCAGTATTGAGGCGCGCGATAAACGCATCCTGCGTTCCTTGCAGGCTGCTTTGAATGTTGGCTGCGCCAAAAACGGGAAAATCATTAGATTGCGTGTTTCCTGTCAACAGGGCTCCGGAGGCTGTATCCACCGCAATGGCCAATCCGTTTTCATTGCCTGAGCCGCCAAGGAAAGAAAAATACGTGAGCTGCAAATTGGAGAACGTCGTTGTACTGGCTACGAGATTGGGGAATTTGGCAACGAAAGCATCGGTAGGAGCAGGCGGCGTGGGAGGGGTGCACGCTTGCCCAACGGTGGGATTCATCGGCTGGTCTAGGCAACGCTGAAATGCCGAGGTGGTGGTTGAAGTCAACTGGCTGGTTGCGATGTCGGGAGAATTCGTTGTTCCGACGACATAAACGTTCGCCGCGCCATTCGGATCGACCGCGACGCCGGTGCTGGAATCGGTGTCGCTTCCACCAATATACGTGGACCACCCCAGCTGCCCGGTTCCGGCCGGAGCATTCGGATTCAGCTTGGCTACAAACGCGTCGGTGGCGGAGTTCGAGGATGTAGGTGAACAGGTTGGCGGATTCACCACCACCGCAGGCGCCGGCTGGTCGAGGCAGGGCTGATAGGCGTTGAGAATGGGGAAGTCAGTGAGTGAGTCTGTCCCTGTGTACACGAAATTGGTTGTCCCGCTGAAATAAATGTTGCCGTTCTGGTCGACGGTGATGCCGCCTCCGGTATTGGAGGGAGCCGCCTCGGTTACACCTCCGCCAAAGTATGTGGAATAGGTGATGCTTGCGCTGCCGAAACTTTGCGTGCTCACTTTGGTCACAAAAAACTGCGGGCCTCCATTTCCATCTTTTGGTGTCGGCTGGAACGGTTGGCCGTTGGGTAACGAGATCGCCGGCCACTGCACGCCGGGCGCGTAATCGGAGGGATTGGTCGATGTGGTTACACCGGTGACGTAGATGAATCCTTGCCCATCGGTGGTCATGCCGCTGGCGATATCAGTGCCGCTGCCCGAAAGATACGACGAGTAAGTCAGCGTGCTTGCGTCGCTGGTGAGGCGCGTCACGAAAACGTGCGTGCCGGGGCTGGCCGGCGCTCCCTGATATGGATTATTGGTCGAGACGGGAAAGTTCGCGGATGAAGTCGTACCTGCGACGTAAGGATTCCCCGCGCCGTCCACACCGATTCCAACGGGATAGTCCGGGCCAGTTCCGCCGAGATAGGTAACGAAGTCGAGCACGGCAGGAGCGGAGCCGAGCGGCGGCGTGATCTTGGCGATGTAAACGTTGGTGCTGGGCGGAGTAGCGGTCAGGGCCCCACACCCGGTATATTGGCAAGTTTCACCCGCAGGAATCGGCAGGTTGGTCGAGTCCGTCGATCCCGTCAAATAAATGTTGAAAGATTGATCGATCGCGACGTAATTGTTCAGCTCGTTGCCGGCTCCGCCAAAATACGTCGAGAACGTCAAGACTGGGTCGATCACCAGTTCGCGCGAGTGGTCATAGTTCCCGATGGCGAATCCCACGCGATGACCGCGCAATACGAATTTCCCGTCAACTGTCTGTTCGCGGCCTGCGACCTCCTGATAAACGTGCGGCACTTCGAAGCGCACCGCGCCGCTGGGTCCGGCAATCAGCAGAGCGCCACCGTTTAGCAAGACACGTTGCGCGCCATCAAATTGCAGTTCAGCCTGGTTCGGATCGGCTCCGGGAGCGACTTGAAAATCGTATTCGAGATGGCCCTGATTTCCGTAGAAAACCAGATTGATTCCGGGATAAATATTCTCGTAACGCACCCGCGCAAACTGCGGCACGCCAATCTTCCATTTCGCAGGATCGTTGCCCAAAAGATAATTGCTTTTGCCGGGAAGCGCCTCGGCAGCCGTCACGCGGGCGTTGGCATTCGCTCCCGCCAGTTTCATCTGCAGCGATTCAACGACGTTGACTTTCTTTGCTGACTTTCGGGCCGATTTAATCGCTGACAGATTCAGAATGGCGCCCTGCGATCCGAGAAAGAGACTGTAATTGGAGCCGCGCGCAATGAACTTCACTCGTGGATCGTTAACATCCAGAGCGCCCTCAGCGGGATTGCCTTGCCCCAGGTTCGGTTCGAACATGAGTGGAAGGCCGGCGAAGAGGGATCGGGCGTGGGACTGCAGCCGTGCTTTTGCCTCGATGGGAGAGACGCTGTTTGCCGGGACAATCTCTGGCTGAGCTAGACGGAACGCCGGCACCTGGTCCGCCACGGTTGCGGCAACCTGCCCCGAGCGGGAACTCCTTCCGAGAACCAGGCATCCCGCCGCCAGCAGGATCAGCAGGCCAGCCAGAATTCGAATTCGCACTACGGGTGTTCCCAACCAACGGCAATCTTCGTTCACGCGCCCCTCCGGAGAATTCGGATCAAAAATGGGATCGCCAGCCGATTCGTAGCCTGGCTTGATCTATGAACTTGCTCGTAAGCTCACATCCAGATCAGTGGAGATTCGGGTCGGCGCACGAATTCGTCCGCGCGTCGTGCCGGCGGTCATGTCTCAACTGGCAAGCGTACCCGCGGCCTTGTCTAGTCACTGAAACTGGCGGAAAAAATTAAATAAATACTTAAACATCTTGGAGTTAACAAGTCAAGCCGGGTAAGACCATACCGCCCCGGCCAAGACAGGAAATGCCCGACACATGAGACCAAGAACCCGAAGCTGCGCTTCGATAACCCAATGTCCGAACACATCCGGCACAGGCAGCTTCTAAGTTCCCTCAGATGCGGTCGCCTCTGCGGAAAGATGCCGCAGCCTTAATACAAAAAATGAAAAGCGAGGAGAACGTTTTTTGGTGTCCGACGCAGGAAACGACGACCTCTAACCTGCAGGGCATCGCCCGAATCATGGCTTCGCGTTTTTTTGCTTTCGCAAGCTGCTGATAATTCTATACATTGAGGATTATTGCCCGGGCCTTCATAGATGCAACCGAATGCGCAGGAACGACGAACGATGCGGCGCTTCGACATGCGCCTGCCCGCCATCGTTCGCCTGGGTGGCACTGGGCCGGACAAGAACGAAGAGAGTGCAGACGAATTTCACACCGAGACGCAGAACGTCAGCGCCCGCGGCGTTTTCTTTTACCTTGATCGCGTCGTCGAAACAGGAACAAAGCTTGAGGTAATCCTCACCTTCCCCCCGCACGTGACGCTTACCGACGCGGTGCGCGTGCGCTTTACGGCCCGCGTCATTCGCATCGATCATCCGGTGCCTTCGGCACGCATTGGCACTGCCGCTGTGATCGAGGATTATGAATTCCTACGCTCGAGCGATTCTCCGGATTTTCTGAGCGCCCTGCAGAAGGAATGGAAGGCGGCGAACTGAGATTGTTTTTGCTACTTGCCCCGATGCAGTTCCTCAAGCTCCTTCCGTAGGCGGCTGAACCTGAGGACCAAGCTTCCCAGATAGGCGCCGTGAATCACCCAAGTCGCGATGTAGGCGGCGAAGAGAAACTTAATCGCATTCATTGTGCCCTCCGGTTGAGTGGCAGGCTAACACTGGCGGCGTGAACTTCAGATCCGGAAAGAGATTCCATTGCATGCGCTTCGTCAACTTCGCGGTGAAGAAGTTCCAGGCGAAATCGCGACCAGCACACCAAGAACGCGAAGCAGAGAAATGCGAGCCAACTGATCAGTAAAGTGTGGAGCATGCGCGGATCCATCGATCCACCGCCTCCGATGACCGGCTGCGGATGTTGCGTGCGGAAGAACCAGATCGAAAAATAAACCAGAGGTACATCGAGCGCGCCGAAGATCGCGAGAGCGGCGGCCAGCATCTGGGTCTGGGCGCTGTTTGAAAACCGTCGCAGCACCAGGTAACTGACGTAGATCAACCACAAGACCAGCGTGGAAGTTAGGCGAATATCTCCCGGCGCCCACCAGATGCCCCACACCGGTCGCGCCCAGATAGGCCCCGTCACCAGCACGATGGTGCAAAACACGACGCCAACCTCGGCGGTAGTCAATGCGAGTACGTCCATCCGCTGGCCAGGAAACCACTTTCCCAGAAGAAAATAGAAAATCGGGATTAGCACAACCGTCGTTGCGAGCGCGCTGGGTCGCATGTTGTACGCCTTCAACTGCTCCTGCACCTGCGGCAGAAAACAGGCGACCACGCCAACCACCCCAACGGCAATCACGATCCACTTGGCTGCAACTTGCGATGAGGGCTTCGCGCTGGCTAAGTAGCGCACCGACGCAACAAAATTGATGAAGAATAACAGGAACGCGGTCCACGCGGAGGGCACATGATAGTAAATGATGCGGTAGACATCACCCTGCAACGCATCGGTTGGGGCCACGACGAGCGCTTGATACAGCGCGTACGCGAGCAAGATCGCCGTCACCATCGAGAGGATGGGAAATATCCGTTTCATTCCGCGTGAAGAATTGTTTCGAACAAGCCCAGACTAGCTGTAGTAAACACCACATCGTAGGTCAGAAGCAACACGATGTAGAAGTGCGCGGAGTTCTCTCCGGTCAGAATCGCTGAGGTGCCGGCGACCATGGCAATCACCGCCGGGATGGAAATGGGAAAAAGCAGCAGGGGCAGCATGATTTCCCGGCTGCGCGTGCGCAGCGACATCGCCGCGAAGAAGGTCCCATTCACCACCAGCGCCCAGGTTCCCAGCAGCGTGATCGGAATCAGCTGCCACGCCGGCCCCAAAGCGCGCAGGTTGTAAAAGACGATGAACAGTGGCGCCATCAGCGCCTGCAGCACTGTCACGAAAATAAAATTGCCCAGCGCCTTGGCCAGGAACAGCGCATTCGCCGGGGCCGGGGAAACGCGATACGCGTCGAGGACTTGATTGCGCAGCTCGCGCGCCCACGTCTGATTCAGCGCCACCACCGCGGCAAACAGAAAAGCGATCCACACCAGTCCGCCCACGATTTGCCGCGACTCTTCCGCCAGCGGATCGAACGAGAATACGAAAATGACAACGACTTGCAGCGAAAAAAATAACATGGAGTTGAGCGCATCTTTCGAGCGCCATTCCAGACGAATATCCTTGCGCAGCGTGGCCAGAGTTACCGCCCAGAACGAATTCATCGCTGGCCCTCGCGCTGGGCTTTTGCCGTGCGATCCACGATCTGCCCTGCTTCCATCCAGATGAACTCGTCGGCCACGCCATCGAGCAAGGCCGCCTGATGCGTGACTACAAAAATTGTCTTTCCTGCTTCACGCATGGTTTTTAGCAATCCGACCATCTCCTGTGCGGAATGCACGTCGACGTTGGAAAATGGTTCGTCGAGCAACAGAACTTTGGGATCGTGCAAAATCGCCCGTGCCAGCGACATTCTCTGCCGCATGCCCTGCGAATACTGACCGACCGGCCGCGCCAGCGAGGGATCAAGATGGACCGAGCGAATTGCCGCTTCGCAACGCGAGTCGTCAGAAAATCCGTAGAGTCCAGCGAAATAGCGCAGGTTCTCCATTCCGCTCATCTCGTCATAAAGCAGCGATGGATGTGCCATATAGCCGAGATCGCGGCACGCGTCCTTGGGGCTGCGTCCAAAAATCGAGATCTCACCGCGCGTGGGATGAGCCAACCCGGCCAACGCACGCAGCAGCGTCGTTTTTCCCGCGCCATTATCGCCAAGAATGGCATGGAAGCGGCCGGCATCGAATTCCGCCGTCACTCCACGCAGCGCGGCAAAACGCCCGAACTGCTTCACGACGTTGGTTACAACGATCGCGTGTGACGAGTTTTTACTCACGATGTCGGCAAGGAGAACGTCGGACGTACGCCCGCGAATTGGCCGTCAATGAGTTTACTGGAGAAGAGGCTGAATTGGCGCTGTCGGCACCACAGGGGCAACCGCGAATTGCGGAAACGTTTGCTGTCTAATTCGCGACCGCGGCCTGTGGTGCTGGCTGTGCTTGCGTTACCGTCTTGGTCGGAGCCATCGGGCTGCCATTGCCTGGGGCTCCCGGCTGCGGGGCGTATTTTGACGCGCATTTGGCCTGCAATCCCTTGGCGTGGAAAACGCCATCGCGGTCAAAACGCCCATCGGCCAGCGCCTGCGAGTCGTCCTTGAATGTGTCGGGTGGAGCTTCCGTTCCCGTGTAATCTACGGCGAGGGTCTGATCCTCTTCAACGAGAACAAACTCCACATGCGTGCCTTTGCGCTTGATCGAGCCGGGCTGGACATTTCCCGCAACTCGCAAGCGCTTGGAATACGCCCCATCGCCCATCTTGCGCAGCTCTTTGATCGTCACATAGTAGCTTTTGCTATCCTGCACGCCGGTATAGGCGAGATAGCCCAAAAGAAGGAGGATGACGACCGTCGCTCCGCCGAACTTCAAATAGGTATTGGCTTGACTCGACATAAGACGCCCCACGCGGGATACAAACCCACACCCAAACTTTACGCGCGGGGCGGGCGGGAATCAAGACTCGCAGATTCATTTGTGATTCGTCCTGCTGGAAAGCGCGAACATGTTGCCGTCGGGATCTTTAAAGACGGACGACGTCCCCCACGATTCGGTCTTTGGCTCCTTGACAAACGTCACGCCCTTGGACTTGAGAACTTTGGCTGTGGCGAAGACGTCGTCGCACCAAAATGCAATGGACTGAAATTGTCCGATGCGGTCTTCCTGGCCTTCGGGTGTGAACAACGCCAGGCCGGTCTCT
>JASHOT010000232.1 GCA_030040965.1 Candidatus Sulfotelmatobacter sp.
CCATGTTTAAAACGGTAGCGTCCGGAATGATCTTTTCGGAGCTGCATACCCACCCCACCTATCCTCTGTCTACGCTTCGCGGCCTACCTCACGATAGGGCTCGCGCAAGACTCGAGGCCGAGGTGGCTCGCTAGGCCTTCCTCGTAAGGCTCTTTCATCCTCTACCTCGTGCCGGTTTATCCCGGCGCACAAACATCTCGATTACACTTCTCATGGACGGCTCGGTCCTGGCCCCACGGAGGCGCGAGGTTTTCGATCCAACGAGAACGGCGATAGGAGTTGTGCAACCGTCTTTGGCAACTTCTTGTCAGGAATTTCGCTGATTGCGGCTTTCACTTTTCCATCAGCAAGACTTTCTCCGCGTTGTCCACTTCCTGGAACTTCACTTCGATGACTTCGTTGGCGGTGGTCTGAACATGGCGGCCGACAAATGTGGCTTCGACCGGAATTTCGCGCCAGCCGCGGTCGATCAGCACACAAAGTTGCACGCGGCGCGGCCGTCCGTGGGAAAACAGCGCATCGAGCGCGGCGCGCGTGGTGCGGCCGGTATAAAGAACGTCGTCGCACAGAACGATGGCCTTGTCTTCGATATCGAAACCGATTTCTTTTTCCTGCACGACCGGGCGCGGGCCAACCGTGGAAAGATCGTCGCGATAGAAAGTGATGTCGAGCGTTCCCACTGGGACCGCGGCATTTTCAATGCGGGCGATGATCTTGCCCAGCCGTTCGGCCAAAGGCACGCCGCGACGCCGAATCCCCACCAGGCCAAGGCCTTCGACCCCGCCGTTCTTTTCCACAATTTCGTAGGCCAGGCGCACGAGCGTGCGTTCGATTTCGGAAGCAGACATAAGTTGCGATTTTTGGCGAAGGCCGGTCTTGCGGGAATTTATTTTAGTAGTCATCAGGGAGTTGCCTCGCGCGGCCCAGTCGTCAACCAAAGTAGGCGGCTTCTCAATGTAGACAAGCCGCGAAGAGATGGTCAAGTGATCAGTTGCGACTCCCGGGTCCCAAGCCGCGAGCTTCGTCATCCCGGAGGACCCGCGGTTTCACGAGCCGGCTCGAGGGATCTCCCAAAGTACAAGCCGTTGCGCGGCAGATGCCTCGGCCCGCTTGTCGGAACGCGGGCCGTCGGGATGACTCCAGGAACATGCTTAAAATCGCCTTTGGTTTAATCCAGCTCGAAGCTCAAGTACTGCAACGCGTCGTCGCGCTCGACCTGAATCACGACGGGGTCACCGGTTTTTAGCGTGCCCACTGCTTTGCGTAGCGTATCCATCGAATCGATATGCGTGAGATTCAGCTCGTGGATGATGTCGCCGGCCTGCAAGCCGGTATCGGGCAAGATCAGATCGCCGGCGCGGCCGACCACCAAAACTCCCGACGGAATTCGCAACGCGGCGCCAAGCTGGGTGCGCAAATCGCCCGTTAGATCAATCCCAAGCACTCCCAGGCGCGGGATCAGACTGTTTTCGGGATTGATCGCATCGAGCAGTTGATCGATCCGGTCGCGATGCTCGATCGCGGGGATGTAGAGAGTCTTGCGCTCTTTGCCGCGAAGGATTTCCAGTTTCACTACCTGATCGAGCCGGTGCAAATAAAGCGCGGCCGAAAGCGAGGGCAAGGTCTCGATGCGGCGGTCGTCGGCCATGAGGATGATGTCGTTGATCTTCAATCCGGCCGCTGCCGCGGGACCGTCCGGCTTGACGTCGGCTACCACGACGCCCCAGCGCATGGGCAGATCGAGGCCGGTAGCGAGATCGGGAGTAATCTCCTGCGCGACGGCGCCGATCTCGACGCGATGCACGTGTCCGTGTTTCCGCAGGCTTTGATAAACGAATTCGACGACACGCGCCGGAATGGCAAAACCGAGACCTTCACTTCCTCCGCCCGACGATAGGATAAAAGTGTTAATGCCGACGACAGAACCGTTCATATCGACGAGCGGTCCGCCGCTGTTGCCGGGATTGATGGGAGCGTCGGTCTGAATGTAGGTAAGTGGCTTCGAGGGATCAGGCTGGCGCGCGGTCGCGCTGATGACGCCCATAGTCACGGAGTTTTGCAGGCCTTCCGGACTGCCGATGGCAAACACCAGCTGTCCCACATGGGGTCTTTGGCTGACCAGAGGCAGCGTGGGCAGGTTGCTCTCGTCGATTTTCAGCAAAGCGAGATCGGTTTCCTTGTGCTGGCCAATCAGTCGCGCCTCGAGGATTCGCCGCTTGCCGACGGGCACTTGGCCGGAAGAATCTTCTCCCGGAAGAGGCAGCGCGACGCGGATGCGCTGCGCGCCCTCGACGACGTGCGCGTTGGTCATGATGTAGCCGTTTGGATCGACGATGACACCGGACCCGACGGCATGCTGGCGGACGATAAGCGCAGTCTCAGAGCGATCCTCGTCGCCTTTCAGCGAGCCGTATCCGGTGACAAGGATCTGCACGACCGCGGGCGATACTCGGGCCGAAAGGCTCTCCAGGGCGTCGTTGAGTTGCTGCAAAACCATCGGCGGCTCGAACGGCTTCGCCTGAGGCTGCGAGCCTTGCTGCTGCCGTGTTGCGGCGCTGGAGTCGGCGCTGGAAGATTGGGCAATGGCCACGCTCGTCGAAACGCACACCAGGATGAAAGCCATGAATCCAACCGTCGGAAAGGCCCGCAGGACTGTTTTCCCGAAACGTACACGCTTGCATCGCCAAGAGATATAAATTCTAGTTGTCATAAAGAAGCCTCTGCCGTATCCGCAGAAATTCGGTCAAATGCCGTCCCGCGAGTAGCGGTCGTTTTCAAACCCACATGCATGCTCACACTAACACCCGGCCACCAACAAGTTCGTCTGCGTCAGGCCATCCGCCCGTCGCTACCCTGTGAGATGCCGGACGTGCAGCCGCGGCTTCAACTGTGGAGGCGGGACACGGTAGACTGCACCAGCGCCTCCGAATGCCAGCTGGAGAATTACAGCACACGACTACATGGCGATGAACTCGACTCTGCCGCTGCATCGCGATCCATCTCAGTCACCACGTGCGCCTGAGACCCGCATGTGGCGGGTTGTGCTTGCCGTGGCCATCGTTGCCTGCGCATTCCAACTCTGGTGGTTCGGCCGGATATGCTTCCACGAAATCGACTTTGATGGCATGGCGAATACGGGCATCGCACGGCATCTTCGCGAAGGGCACTTTCATGCAGCGATCAATGCCTTCGCTAGTCCGCTGCTCGCGTGGCTGATCGCCGCATTCCATTTCGGAAGCGGAAATGAGCCCCGTTCCTATGTCATGATCGGCAAGATCGTGAATGTCGCCTGCTTCTTGCTGGCGGCGACACTCACCTTTGTCCTGGCCGGGCGGTTATGGCGTTCGAGACTCGCCGGTTCGGTGGCGGTTTTGCTGTTCGTGCTTGGCCGCGGCGTGGCGGCATCGGCGGTGGAAATCGTCACTCCCGACTTTCTCTTCGCCGCCCTGGTTCTCTCGTACTTCATCCTGCTGCTGCGTGCATTACAACGAGACAGCTTCAAAGACTGGTTTCTGCCAGGGGCGGTGCATGGCATCGCCTTTCTGGCAAAGGCGTTCGCCCTGCCCTGGCTGGCGGTCTGCACTTTTGCTGCGGTTGTGGTCTCGGGCAAGCCATGGAGTAAACAGTTCGTGAAGCTGGCTGCGGCTGCATTGATTCCCGCGGTCATAGCTGCGGGATGGGCAGGCGCGTTGCACTCCAAATACGGCGTTTTCACCACCGGCAGTCAGTTCAAGGCGAACCTGCTGATGTGGACTTTGCGTGCCTATCGCGTGCATCACGATTCGAAGTATGCGGTGCTCACCAACACTGAGCCAGAACTTGATGAATACGGCGTTTTTGATCCCATGCCACCGGGATCGTGGACGTGGAAGTATCACAGCACCGTTGGCCAGCTTGTGCCCAAGATCATTAAGGCAGAGGCGCACAACGTGCCGCAAGTGTTACGGGAATTGATAGTCGTGGCCACGCCCGGCGCCTGCCTTGCTTACCTCTTCGCGCTGGCGCTGGTGATGCGGCGCGGGCGGGCGAAGGAGTATTCCGTAGTCCGGCAATTCATCGTTGTGTCAGCCATCGCGGCAATCACGCTCGTCGGGGCTTATTCGATGCTGGTCTTCGATTCTCGCTATCTGTTTCCGCTGGTGCCGCTGTTGCTCGCCGTGGCTGCGGGATTTCTGACGTACGATGGCAGTTTTCATCCGCGCTGGCGCCGCTTTTGCCAGGCGTTGGTCGTGTTGGGACTGGCAATTTCGTTGGTGTATCGCTCGTCGCCCTTTCGCACCGTAACGCGCGACTTTGAAGTCAGCTGCTACAACACAGGTCGTCTGCTGGCGGAGCATCGTATCGCCGAGCATCGTATTGCAGGAAATCGCGGAATGAGAATCGTGAGCCTGGGCTCGGGACCTTTCCCCGAATACGGCATCAGCTGGGAAGCCGGCTACAAGTCGGCATATTTTGGAGAAGCTAGGCTGGTCGGCAGGTTGGACGAGTTGCCGGATTCGCGCCAGGAAAGTCTTGTGATGGCGGACGTTGAAAAAGCGGCTCCCGAAGCGATTCTGGTGTGGGCGAGCCCGGAGAGCGCGCGACGTGCCGAATTGATCGCCGGGCTCCATCGTCCGGGCAGTTCGATGGTGAAGATAATCGATCCGGTTGTGGGTGAGGTTGGCCAGGTCATTTTCTGGCCGAACGATGGCTTTGGCCAAAAGCCGGGGAACGGCCCGGGGGGAACCTAGTTGCTACCGTTAACTAACGGGTTATCAGGCTTTTACACGGGTAACTTTCCGTGATATAACCCTCGCTGAGCACAAATGCGGGTCCCCAGCCCGCCAGAAGCTTGCTTTGGACGGAGATTGGATGACGTTGGCCACTTACGCACAAAACAACAATTCATCAGGCCAGCATAGAGGAGGTACCGTGGGGGAAGAAGCACGGACCGGGAAACGGTTCCCACTGGAACTACCGATCAAGATCCATCAGGGCCAGACCGGAGACGCCAAAGGTGTGACGGGCAATCTCAGCGCCGCCGGCGTGTACATCCGCGCCGATGCCTCCATGGAAATTGGCTCGCCGGTGGAATTTGAAATCACGCTGCCGCCGGAGATGACGGGCGGGCAGGAGAATGTGACCATCCAGTGCAAGGGCCGGGTGGTGCGCGCCGACGAAACCGGTGAGGGCGGCGAAGGCCGCGGCGTGGCGTGCGTGATCGACTCCTACGAGTTCGTCAGGAACACGTAGCTGGCAAGCAAACTGATTTTGGGAGCGTTGACAACATGCTCAAACTGATTCTGGCCGATAACCAGGCAATCTTCCGGGCGGGCATCGCCAAAGTGCTCGCAGTCGAAGATGAGATGAGGATCGTGGCCCAGGCGCAAACACCCGAACAGATGTTCATGGCACTCGACAAGTTTCGCGCCGCAGTGCTGGTGGTGGCCGCGGGATTCCACAATGATTTTGCCGCGATCGTGCAGGCCGCGAATAAGGCGAAGACGCGTGTGATCGTTCTGGCCGACACCGGCGAGAGCGCCCAGAAGCATATGTCGAGCGGAGCCCATGGCGTGGTTTATCGCAACGTCACCAGCGCTGCGCTTGTCGACTGCGTCCGCAAAGTCGCGCGCGGCGAGACCTGGGTGCAGGACGTCGCCGTGCCCAGCGAGCTCACCGAAAACGATATGGTCGGACTGCGCGTCCGCGACCGGCTCACGGCCAAGGAACTTCGCATCGTGGCGCTGATTGTGCAGGGATACAAGAACAAGGAAATCGCCTCGCAGTTGGGGACGACCGAACAGGTCATCAAGAATTATCTCCGCAACGTCTACGACAAGATCGGCGTGTCGGATCGCCTGGAGCTCGCGCTGTTCACGATCCATCACCGCATTCTGAATGAAGCCGCCGCCGCAACGACGGCAGCAACACCGTCACAACCGCCGGCGGGAGTTTCGCCGTAGCTGCTTGGTAGCGCCGCCGTCCCGCCGACTGTACAGTGTCCCTGAGACAGTTGTCGCTCTTCAGTACGCACACAGGCCGCCCGCGGGCGGCCTTTCTTAATTGCATTGTTCCCCGGAAGCTGGTGTATGGAGAATCCTTCATCCTCGGTTAACATCTACTCGCTATGGAATTCCGACAACTCGGCAAATCTGGATTGAAAGTTCCGGTTCTCAGTTACGGCACGGGAACGTTTGGCGGCAGCAATGAGTTCTTCAACGCCTGGGGCGCGAGCGACGTAGCCGAGGCGACGCGACTCGTCGACGTCTGTCTCGATGCCGGAGTGAACCTGTTCGACACGGCCGATATCTACTCTGATGGATTATCCGAGACGATCCTGGGCAAAGCCGTGGCCAACCGCCGGAGCCAGGTGCTCATCTCGACCAAAGCCACATTCAAAATGGGCGATGGTCCGAATGATATCGGGTCATCGCGTTATCACCTGATCCGCGCCTGTGAAGACAGCCTGCGGCGGCTGGAGACCGATTACATCGACATCTATCACCTGCATGGCTTCGACGCGCTCACGCCGGTCGAGGAAGTTCTCAGTACGCTCAACAATCTGGTGACCAGCGGAAAGGTCCGCTACATCGCCTGTTCAAATTTCTCGGGCTGGCATCTGATGAAGTCGCTCAATGTTTCTGATCGTTATGGCTGGGAGCGCTACGCAGGACACCAGGTCTACTATTCGCTGATCGGCCGCGAGTATGAATGGGAACTGATGCCGTTGGCCGCCGATCAAGGCGTGGGGGCGCTGGTATGGAGTCCGCTGGGCTGGGGAAGGCTGACGGGCAAAGTTCGACGCGGACATCCGCTGCCAGAGGTAAGCCGATTGCACAAGACCGGCGACATGGGACCGCAGATGCCGGATGAATATCTCTATAAAGTTGTGGATGCGCTGGACCGAGTAGCCAAGGAAACCGGCAAGACCGTGCCGCAGGTCGCGCTGAACTGGCTCGTGCAGCGGCCGACGATCGCAACTGTAATCATGGGCGCGCGCAATGAAGAACAACTCCGGCAGAATCTCGGGGCGGAGGGATGGAAGCTGACCGCTGAGCAGATCGCCACGCTCGATGCGGCGAGCGACGTGACGCCGATTTATCCGTATTGGCATCAACGCGGATTTACCGAGAGAAATCCCGAGGCCGCTCCGGCCGGGCTGTGGCAGCGCTGCTGACGTACCCTCCTACTTTTCGCCTGCAAACTACTTTCCCGCTGATTCGCCCGCATGCCGCGGGCCGAACGTCGTGCCGAAGAAATCGCCGTTGTTCCACGCGGGCGCAGCATTGTGCTCCGCGATCTGATATCCCACCAGAAAATTCAAGACGCTGCCCTTCGCCATGCTTTCAAAATCGATCGGCTGGTCCATGCTATCAAGCGGAGTGTGATAGCGCGTCACCAGCCATTTCTTCTCGAGTTCAAAAAGATTGAGCTTGGGATCGACGGCGTGCACCCCGTCTTCGATATCGACCGCAGGTACGCCCTGGAGCACGAAAGAATACTGATCGCTGCGGATGAAGCCGACTTCTTCCGGCATGGGATCGGGCGTCACCTCGTAGCCCATCAGTTTGGCGGCAGATGCGACGTCGTCGCCCATGGTGGAGTGCTCGGCGCCAAGAGCAACGAAATCCTTCATCGCGTAGACACCGGGAGCGCCGTCAATGTTGACGTCGGCCACGATGGAAGCCAGCGGCACGGTGGGAAAATGCGCGAAGTAGTCGGAGCCGAGCAGGCCCATTTCCTCTCCGGTCACGAACACGAACAACACAGAACGGCGCGGCGGAGTAGGCAAACTCGCGTAGGCGCGGGCAATTTCGAGCAGAGTTGCCACGCCGGAAGCGTTGTCGAGTGCGCCGTGACAGACACTGTCGCCGTCGATTGCGGGGCAGATGCCGAGATGATCGACGTGCGCGGTGTAGACGACGTATTGATCACTCAGGGCAGGATCAGAGCCGCGGAGTTCGGCGATGATGTTGGAGCTTTGAATGATCTGCTGTGCCGCGACGGTGTGAATGTGCACGCTGACAGGAAGAGGGAAGGCCTGCGGCTTGCTCGCGCGGGCATCAGCGAAGGCCTTATCGAGAGCCTTGGGTGATCCGGTAAAAAGAAGCTTCGCTCCCTCCTCGCTGAAAAATGCCTGGCCGCGCAGGCCGGGATAGAAATCGTGCGGAACGGCCGATTTGTCGAGCCAGTGCATCTCGCCCATCTGGATTTGCGGAACGATCCAATCCCAGGGATAGCGTTTCCAGTCTTCGGGAAGCGAGATGCCAACCACGCCGATGGCGCCGCGGGCAAGCGCAATCTTCGTTTTCACCACGCTGTCAGAGTAGTACGCGCGCTCGGTCGAAGGGAACGAGGACGGCGCGCCATAGATCGCGGCAACGATTTTGCCTTTCACATCGACGCCCGCGTAGTCGTCGTATTTCTGATCGGGAGCGGTGACGCCGAATCCCACGAAAACGACCGGAGCGCTCACATCGCTCTCGGCTCTACTTTCGCCTTTCGGCGCGGGGTTGGCGAACCAGGTGGAGAGAATGTAGTCCTTCGCGTCGGTGAGTTTCTGCTCTTTACCATTCATGGTGAGCGTGAGGGAACTGGCCGCCTCGTCGGTCACAGCTTTCTCGAACGGAACAGGCTGCAACCAACTGCCGGAAACAGCGGGATGCAGGCCCATGCCTTCGAGCTCGGTAGCGACATAACGGGCGGCAATGTCATAACCGGGCGTGCCGGGTGCGCGGCCTTCGAGCAGGCTATCGGCGAGAAAGCGGATGTGGGCGCGGATTTCGTCCGGACGGATGACTTTCGTGGCGACAACGACAGCGTCATGGTCGGAAGAATTCTGCGCCACAATGCTGAAGGAGAAAACCAGAAGACACAACAGAATGCCTATCTGTTTCATGTGTTGCTCCCGTTACAAACGATAGAAGCTTACCGTAAAACTTACTGCTTGATGTAGTGCAGGATCATGGCGGATGCGGCGGCATCGCACGCGTCGAATGTATCTCCCTGATGGGTGGCGACCAGCACGGCGAAGTCTTTTGCGGGAGCCATCCAGACGATGGCGTAATTCTGCGTGTTGCTGCCGGCGTGATTGAGGGCGCGGCCGCCGGCCCACGGCCGATCGACGACGAGCCAGCCGAAGGCATAGTCCCCGCCGAACGATGGAGTGTGCAGACGCCGGAAAGTTTCCGGCTTGAGGATTCCAGGCTCTCCCTGCTCGCCGCGCAAATGCGCGGTGACGAACTTTCCCCAATCGATGATGGAACAGTGAACGGCGCCGGCAGGAGCGATGACGGGAGGATTATCGGCCAGCCGTCCGGGCTCAATCGGTCGATGCCAGGTGAGAAGCAGTTTGTGTTGCCACGGCTGATCGATCTTTGCCGGATCCGAGATGCCCTGAGTTCCCATGGCGCCGAATCCGCAGGTCTTCATATCGAGCGGATCGAAGATGCGCTTCTGCATCAGGTTCTCCCAGGAATCGTTGCCGATCTTTTCCGTGATGGTGCCGGCGACGGCGTAGTTGCGATTGGAATAGAGATACACACTGCCGGGCGAATTCGCGGGAGGCTCGGCGAGAATCATGGCGACATAAGCGGCACGCTGTTCGCGCGGCGTGCCCGGAATATTGTGCATGTCGGTGAAAGTCTTGCCGCGCGGCCAGCTGTCTTCAGGAAATCCGGAGCGATGAGCGAGCAGTTGTTCGAGCGTAACTTTGCGATATGCGGAATCCATCTTGGGAGCGAGATCGGGAAAGGCCTGCTCCAGCGTCAGACTCCACGTCAGCTTGCCTTCTTCGACAAAAGTGGCAAGCAAAGTTGCAGTCATGGCTTTCGTGTCGGAACCGAGATGAAACTGGTCGTTGATTGTGACCGGCGAGTTGGTGCCGTATTTGCGGACTCCGACGGCGCCGACGGCAACCAGTCCTTTGCTGGTGACGATGGCTCCGGCGAGCGCGGGCAGTTCGAATTTCCGGAGTATGGGATCGAGCAGCGAGCTGAGATTTTCGGGAGCGGTCGACATGCCGGAGAAATCTTTGATCGCGGCACCGGCCACGAAGCTTAGCGTTCCGACGCTAATCACGAGTATGGCGGCGAAGGATTTCACGGAGATTGCCTATTCGGCCGCCTATCGAGCGTCATCCCGAGCGAAGCCGTCTTTCAAGGCGTGAGGGATCTCCCCCGCTTCATGAGCATACCAAGGGAGATCCTCGGCCCGCGGTGGAAGTGCGGGCTCTCGGAATGGCGCCATGCACAAACCGAGACCACCGGAAACTTTGTCAGATCTTCTCTCCCACCGATTTTGCCTGCGTGAACAGGTACAGATAATCCGGGCCGCCTGACTTCGAATCCGTTCCCGACATGTTGAAGCCGCCGAACGGATGCGCGCCCACCATCGCTCCCGTGCACTTGCGGTTGATGTACAAGTTGCCGACGTGGAATTCCTGGATAGCGCGCTCGATCTTGTCGCGCGAACTGGTGTAGACGGCGCCGGTCAGGCCGAACTCGGTGTCGTTGGCTATTTCGAGCGCATGATCGAACCCGCGCGCTTTGATGACGGCGAGCACCGGCCCAAAGATTTCTTCCTGCTCGATCTTCGATTTCGGCGGGATATCGGCGATGACTGTCGGCTTGATGAAATAGCCTTCGCCCTCGGCCCGTTCGCCGCCGGTGATGATCCGTCCATCTTTCTTGCCTTGCTCGATGTAGCTCAAGATAGTTTTCATTGAGCCTTCATTAATGACCGCACCGATGTTCGCGTTCTCGGCAGGGTCGCCGACCTGGATCTTCTCTACGCGCGCCTTGAGGAGCTGAAGAAACTTGTCGTAAATCCGTTCGTCGATGATGGCGCGCGAGCAGGCTGAACATTTTTGTCCTTGAAACCCGAAAGCCGCCTGCGCGACACCTTCGACCGCCGAATCAATATCGGCGTCGGCATCGACGATGATCGCATCTTTGCCGCCCATTTCGAGAATCGTGCGCTTGATCCAAAGCTGGCCCGGGGCCTGGGTCGCGGCAGCCTTGTTGATGTGCAGGCCAACTTCGCGCGATCCGGTGAAGGCGATGTAGCGGGTTTTGGAATGTGCGACAACGGCATCGCCGAAGCTGGCTCCGGAGCCGGGACAGAAATTCACCACGCCCTCGGGCATGCCCGCCTCTTCGAGCAGTTCGACGAACTTTGCCGCGATGGTCGGCGAATCGCTCGACGGTTTGAGGATGACGGTGTTGCCGCTGACGATCGAGGCCAGCGTCATGCCGGCCATGATGGCGCAGGGGAAATTCCACGGTGGAATCACCGCGCCTACACCGAGCGGAATGTAGTGCAGCGTGTCGTGCTCGCCAGGCAACTGGATGGGCGTTTGTGCTTTCGCAAGTCGCAGCGCTTCGCGCGCATAGAACTCGCAGAAGTCGATGGTTTCCGAGACGTCGGCGTCGGCCTCGGCCCAGTTCTTCGAAACTTCGAAAACCAGCCACGCCATGAACTCCATTTTGCGCGAGCGCAGCAGGTCGCCGGTGCGGAAGACGAGCGCAGCGCGTTCTTCAACGCTGGTGCGAGACCACGACTCAAAGGCTTTCAGAGCCGCGGTCATGGCAGGTTCCACGTGCTCTTTGCCGGCTTTCTGATGGATGCCAACGATTTCCGACGACTTGGCGGGGTTCAGCGATTTGATCTTGTCGCCAGTCTTGAGGCGCTTGCCGCCGATGATCAGATCGTATTCGCGTCCGAGTTGCGCGCGAACTTTGGTGATGGCGGCGCGCATGCGGCGCGCGTTGTCGTCATTGCGAAAATCGAAAAACGGCTCGGTCGTGAACGGGCCGCTATGCAGGCCGCTGCGCGGCTCAGTGCGGACGGGGGGCTCAAGAATTGCCATGGGAGAATCCTTTCGAACGGGGATTAGGGCTTATCTGTGATTTGATTAGTTTACACCTCGAAAAGACGCGGGGGCCGTGAGCTCGCACGAAAGGCGGGCAGCGTCCTGACTAAGGCTGCGTTGCTTGGGAGGGTTGGCCCGTGCGCTCTGGGATGCGTCCTATCTGTTCATCCATTGCGCGGAGCAGTTCGAGACTCAATTCACACACTCGGTTCGAGTCCATCTCTTTGCTGAGTTCTTCGGCGACGACGCGCCATGGTCGAGAAGGAACAGAAGAAAAGAATTTGCCGTTCGCCACGGTAGGCCTCCTGTAACTCATCAGTGTCACAAGAAACCGACGCCCATTCGGGCACGGCGGAGGGATGTGATACGACCCGCAAAATATACGCCAGTCCGCGTGCTTTCAGGTCGGCCAAGATACGCCAAGCTGCGAGCATGGTGCTAAGAAGTGCGTTGCCGTTAGGACACCACCCGAAAGCCTTGACAGCTTTTTTCCACAGCTTGCGCCGGGTTTCTTGTGACGAACAACCTTGACCCTGAATATGAATTGCGCAAACTGAAAACATGCGCCAGAGACGAATCCAGCAGTTGCCTCGCTCCTTTTAACAAGTCCGAACCAAGCGTTCGACCGCCGTCTCGTCCCCGAAAATGGCCACCAACCCCTTACTTCGCAATATTTTACCTATAAGTCGTTGCGCCTCAATATTTTACCGGATTTTTTCGCGATACTCCTTGCCTAACTATCGTGTCATCAAGGTTTTAGCGGGATCGCAAAAAAAAATGTGCACCCCCACGGTTCGGGGCCGACCTTCGTCGCGCCCCGCCCGAGCAGACCCGTCCGAATCCCCTCGTTCCTCGGGGTCAGGCCAGGTTCTCGGCGGCGGCGGTCCGTATGCGCGCTGAGCGCAGCCCGGATCGGTGGTGCTACACTCGAACGTTTTCACTGAGGCGACTCAATGGACATTCAGAAGGTAGGCGTGGTCGGCGCGGGGACGATGGGCAATGGCATCGCCCACGTGTTCGCGCGCGCCGGATACAGTGTGATTTTGTGCGATGTGGAGCAGAAGTATCTGGACCGCGCGCTCGATACGATTGGCAAGAATCTAGAGCGTGAAGTGGCGAAGACCAAGATTATGGCCGATGACAAGGCTGCTGCTCTGAAGCGCATTCAGCCGGTCACGGACCGCGCGCGGCTGGCCGAGTGCGATTTCGTGGTCGAGGCGGCGACGGAGAAGTTCGAGATCAAGGCGGAGATTTTTCGCGATCTCGATCGCCTGACCAGGCCGGAAATCATTCTGGCCTCGAACACGTCGTCGATTTCGATTACCAAGCTGGCGGCGCAGACCAAGCGTCCGGAAAAAGTCATTGGCATGCACTTCTTCAATCCCGTGCCGGTGATGAAGCTGGTGGAAGTGATTCGCGGCCTGGCGACGTCGCAGGAAACTTACGACACGGTGCGCGACCTGTCGGTAAAGCTCGATAAAACTCCGGTTGAAGTAAACGACGCGCCTGGTTTCGTTTCGAACCGCGTGCTCATGCCGCTGCTCAATGAAGCCATGTATGCGGTGATGGAAAGCGTGGCTACGCCGGAGGCGGTCGATGAAGTGTTCAAGCTGGGAATGGCGCATCCCATGGGACCGCTGACGCTGGCGGATTTCATCGGGCTCGATGTGTGCCTCGACATCATGCGGGTGCTCCATACGGGACTGGGCGATCCCAAATATCGGCCGTGCCCGCTGCTGGTCAAGATGGTCGACGCAGGCTGGCTGGGGCGAAAGAGCGGACGGGGTTTCTATCGGTATTAGAAATCTTCTTCACTCCAAATGACACAAAAAGACGCAGAGAAAATCGCAAGCTGGTGCCCTCTGTGGTGAAAATGCTCTTTTCCGCATCAGCACAGGCCGTGTCCTCCATTTCTGCTCTTCGGTATCGGCTAACCAAAAAGTAACTCCCGAATCCACAGCGGGGGCGAGTATGCTGGCGGAAATGGGTGCCGAGACATGGGAGTAAGCGTGTCAATGCTGGCGTCTGGGAGTCGCGGCAACTGCGCCATCGTGGCCAGCGCACGCACCAGGATTCTGGTCGACGCCGGCATTTCCGGGCGCGAGACCTTCAAGCGCATCAAGTCCCTGAACGAGGATCCGCACGCACTGTCGGCGATTCTGATCACCCACGAGCACTCCGATCACATTTATGGGCTGGCTACGCTGGCCAAGCGCCTGCACATTCCCGTTTTCATGACGGGAGCAACCCACCAGGCATGGGCGCGCGCGATGCGCAATGAAAACGGCGAGCGGCCGCGCCTCGAAAAACTGGAGCGCTTCGACGCCGGGCACCGGTTTCAGGTGGGCGACATTGAGGTGAAGCCGTTCACCATCCCGCACGACGCCGCCGATCCGGTGGGTTTCACCTTCCGCGCAGAAGGCATCAAGGTGGGATTTGCGACCGATCTGGGCTACATCCCGGCCAGCGTGTGCGACAACCTGCGCGGCTGTGACGTGCTGGTGATGGAATCGAACCATGACCTGGAGATGCTGCGCGTGGGGCCATATCCGTGGTCGGTAAAGCAGCGGGTGATGAGCCGCGTGGGGCACCTCTCGAACCACGCGCTCGCCGATTTCTTTAGTAGCGACTATGATAATAGTGCAACGTTTGTGGTGCTGGCGCATCTGTCAGAGCAGAACAATCACCCGGAAATAGCCCGGAGAGAGGCAGAAAAGGCGTTGGCCGTGCGCGGGAATTTGTTTTGCAACCGGCTATTGCTGGCGTCGCAAACCGAGGCATTACCACCGATCCGGCTCTAGCAGCCGAGTTCGGGAAATTATTCGGGTGCAGAAGTGATGGCGTAATTGATCTTTACCCCCATGAGTCAGCAGTGCGTTGATCCGATTGTCGGAAAGATTCTCGCGGGCTGGCGGTATGACATTTCCGGCCTGGCTCCGGAGATGCGGGAGGACTACGAAAAGCATCTGGCAGCCTGTGAGCGCTGCCACAGTCGGCAGCGCATGCATCGCCTGATCGACGTTGGATTGATTGCACTCGCCTCCGTCTCGGCGGGTGTTTTCCTGCTGGCGTTTGGAGTGATCTGGCGCCTTGCCCCGCGCCATGCCTTCTGGCTGGAAATTGCGGCCTTGGCCGGTTTCGCGCTTTCGGCCTTGATCTGGCTGGGCGTGGCGGTGGCAACGCCCGCGCCTGTCACCGTACTTGATGCTGCAAAAGAAGGCGCACGGCGAGTGCATGATCGTTTGCCGGAGGAAATCCGCCAGCGTCTGCCGGAAGAATTGCGGATGAAAATAACCGGCACCTAGCCGACAACCCGCTGCTCGGGATCGAGTCTAAGGTTGCGCAATCGGATTCCGCAGCAAATGTTGTTTGTAGCCTTCCCCACAATCGCGAGACAATATTGACTGCAATGAATCGGGCCCTGAAGACACTGCGCGTGGTGCAGTGGTCGATGCTGGCGAGCATCCTGCTGTACGGAATCGCCGGCGAAGTGCTGGGTCGTATGCCGCGCGGGGTCAATCCCACCGTTAGCTACATTTTTACGACTTTTGGCGTGGCCATCGTGGGAGTGATCTTTGTCGTGCGGCGCACGCTGGTGCTGCGCGCGGCGGAAACCCTGACCTCACATCCAGACGACAATCTCAGTCTCGCGCATTGGCGAACCGGATATTTCGCCACTTATGCGCTCTGCGAGGCGCTGGCCTTGTTTGGGCTGATCCTGCGTTTTCTGGGCTGCAATTTTCAGCAGAGCGTGCCTTACTACATCGGCGGATTCGTGTTGCTATTCTTCTTCCGTCCGCAGCAGCCGGCAAGCGCGGCGCAAGCCTGATCCGCTTACGATCTCACGTGGCAGCTCGCCAGTCCGCGCTTCTCCAGATATTGCTGATGATAATCCTCGGCAGGATAGAACGTCACGGCTGCAACGATCTGCGTGACGATCGGCCTCGAATAGCGATGCGATTTCTCCAGCGCTTCCTTGGACGTTTGCGCCTCGGCAGCCTGCTCGGGCGAATGATAGAAAATCGCCGAGCGGTATTGCGTGCCCCAGTCAGGGCCCTGGCGATTTAGCTGCGTGGGATCGTGGTTCTCCCAGAAAACTTTCAGCAAGTCGGCATAGCGAACCTTGGCGGGATCGAACTCGACCTCGACCGCCTCGGCGTGTCCGGTTCGGTCGGTGCAGACTTCCTTGTAGGTCGGATTTTCGGTCTTTCCGCCGATGTATCCCACGCGAGTGGAAATGACGCCGGGAATCTGGCGAAATGTAGCTTCCACTCCCCAGAAGCAGCCGGCGGCAAAGGTGGCTTTGTCCATAAATTTCCCCTGACTTTGCGATTACGTTGGTTTCGTCGTTTGCATCTATTGGATGACTAAATACCCGAAAAGTCACACACTTGTAAAATCCGTGTCTTCCCCGAAGAAACCGTCGTCGAGCGATTGACGGTCCGGGGAATTCACGGTAAAGTCAGGCCAGTCTGTCCGCGGGAGTCGCCAGTGCCTCGTTCGTCGTGCCATTTCCACATTGCAGCCGCTGCGGTGCGACGCGCCGTCATTTTCTTGGGCTGGTTCTTCGCTTTGGCGATTTTGGCAGTGCCCGCGTTCGCCGCAAATTTTACTCCACAAACAAGGCTGGGTTTCACGACCGGCGATCAGTGGGAACCGGCCATGGCGGCTGATACTCACGGACACGTGTACATTCTGTTTCCTCAGTACGGAGCGGTGCCTCAATGTTCAGCGTGCATCATGCCGACCATGGCGCTGGTGACCAGCAGTGACAACGGCAGTTCCTGGGACGCACCACGCCCGCTGCTGGTTTCCACCACTGGCCAGTTCGATGCCCAGATCAAGGTTGATCCCGAAGACGGACAAACACTTTATGCGTCGTGGATGCAGGGACCGCACGATATTGTGGTTGCGCGGTCGCAGGATTTTGGGCGCTCCTGGTATTTTACCGTCGCGGAGCATTCTCCCGATGTCGATATCGATAAGCCGGTGCTGGCGGTTCGCGGCCCCAATATTTATGTGAGCTTTAATCACGACCAGACGCTCTCGGTGGCGGCATCGCACGACTACGCGCAGAATTTTTCCTCCACCGTACTGAATCCCGGCGCCGGGCCTGGTTGGTCGCTGGCTGCAGGAGCCACGGTAGATCTTGTCGGCAACGTCTACTTTTCCTGGGCGGCTTACGCGCGAACCGACCTTCTCACGCGTCCGGCGGAGGTATTTGTAAGCCGATCGGCAGACGGAGGCCGGACTTGGAGTGCAACTTCTCTCGACGTTTCCAGTGCGGCGCCAGGCTGCCCGGCTCAGCTCTGTTCGCCGGGCTTTCTGGGTTCCCAAATGGCCTTGGCTTCCGATGATGCGGGAGTCATCTATGCGTTGTGGAACTCGGGCTCGATCGCGGGAGGCCCGCAGCGTATTTACTTCTCGTCCTCTACAAACCAGGGAGGAAGCTGGTCGGCGAAGGTCGATATCTCAAACGCCCCCAATGGCGTGGAGCACTGCTTTCCCGCCATTACCGCCGGCGCCGCCGGGGATGTACGCATCGCATGGATGGATACGAGAAAAGTGGACAACGATAATCATCCAGTCTGGAATACTTTCTACCGGACCTCGACCAACGGTGGGGCGATCTGGTCGGCGGAATCACAACTCTCGAGCCCGGTGCACGGGTACGATTACATCCTTCCCATGGGCTTCCTCTTTCCGTTTGGCAACTTGTTTTCCATGGCCATCGATAATGTTGGCGTAACCCACGTCGTGTGGGGTGAGGGCCGGAACTATAAGTCGCCGGGCTCGATCTGGTATGCGAGAGGGCGTTAGCCCGCCGGCCCCAGGATGTTACTGCTTGCGAGAAAACCTTCGGTGAATGTCAGGCCAGAATTCCTTAATGCCCTGTGTAAAGGTGTCCAGCCCAACCTGGGTGCCCCACACGCTGGCGGTGTTGCGCAAAGTGCGCTCGTCTCGGGGATGATATGTGTAGGTTGAAACGCCCGCCGCGACGGCGCTGCCGAAAATCTGGGAAGTGTTGAATTCCGTCCGTCCTGAATCTGAGCGAGTGACAACGATGCGGCTGATGGCATAGCCCGTGCGATGCCAAAATGACCCTGTGCCTAGCACGTAGTATCGTGGGTCCTGTCGCAGAGCGGACGCGAAAACGGCCCCGACCATGAAATTCTCGATCGTGCCATCGCCCCACTCCGATGCGTAGCGCTTGCTGAATCCAGCCGCGCCTTGTCCGTAACTGGCAGAGGTATCGCGAGCCTGGCTGAATCCTGCAAGAATTCCGTACCA
>JASHOT010000233.1 GCA_030040965.1 Candidatus Sulfotelmatobacter sp.
CATGGGGATGGTCCTGATTTTCTTCGCCCTAGAGGACTTTCTCCATCCTGAACTCGCTCCGGGAGTCCCGCTCAGGCAGCGGACACCCACCGCGCTTCCGTGGCATTTGCTTTGGGGATACCTGTCGGGTGTGGCCTTCGTGCTTGTCGGCGTCTGCTTGATCATCAACAAGAAAGCAGGTTTGGCGGCGGCGTGGATTGGGACGTTGGTTTTTTTCTTCACGGTCATCGTTTATTTGCCGATCATGGTGCAGCATAACTTTGACGTAGGAACAGGACTGAATCCTCAAGTCGATGTTTTGTTATTCAGCGGAGCTGCATTATGCTTGGCGGGAAGCCTACGGAAACCGTTGGAAGCCCGAACCGAGCAGGATGAGCACGACGGATCGTCCGTAGCCGCACTTAGCCCGGAACATCAAAGCAACGAGGCTATCGAATTAGAGCGGCGGACCCACTTTCCCACCCAACCAAAATATTGAGGTTGAATCCAACGTCCGTCAATCAAGCACGCGAAGTAATTAAGGAGGCAATCTCTTAAGCGTTTCGACGGAGAGTAGAGCTTGTCGACGACTAATGAGCAGATCTCCGTGTTCGAACGGGGCGGGAAAAACAGCAAGAAACGGGCAATCGTGGCCGTGGCTCGGAAACTTGCGGTATTGCTCCACCGCCTTTGGGTTACCGGTGACACATCGGTGAACGCCAACACGTAACCGCCACCGACTTGATGTTGGAAGTGAAGGTTTTGCAGGAGCATAAGCCTACCGGCGCAGCGGTGAGACGACCGCCTAAGCGTGGCCCGATTCGCGTAACTTGGAAACCACGATACCCCACGGCTTGAGGATATGGTCATTCACGAGCGCACACGCTTCATCTGTTTTTCTTCGCTCGACGAGCTGGAGCAATTTGCGGTGCTCGCGCTGTGAGTCCGCGAAGGCAGTCGTCATCTTGAGTTGATAATAGACGTAATAGACATACCGCTCAAGGCTGCGCTGCAACGAAAGGATCGTCGCGAGTTGCCGCGGACGCTCTGCGGCCGCGTAGAGGAGGGTGTGGAACGCCATGTTCAGCTCGGCCCATCGCTCCGGCTGGTGATCGATGCGATCCAGCGCTTGGGCGGCCTTTTGCAGGTCACCAACAGTAAGCTTCGGTATTGCGATGCGCAGCGCACAACATTCCAAGGCCGCGCGCATCTCGGTAAGCTCTTCGAGTTCTGCAGCAGAAAGCGCCGCGACGATCGCGCCGCGGCGCGGCCGGATCTCGACGAGCCGTTCGGCCTGGAGCTTGAGAAAGGCTTCACGAACCGGAACGTGACTCACCCCGAATGATCGGGCGATCTCATCCTGACGCAAGGGCTCACCGGGCGCGAGCCGCCCGCTCACGATGTCACTACGCAGTCGCCCGACGACCAGATCGGGAGTTGACACAAGAAGTTTCATATAGATAATATATTATCTATTAGTACAGATTACAAGCCGAGGATAGAAGGCCATGAAACTAGGTTTTTTGTTCGTTACCGCGAGCTTTATGGTGCTTATCTCAATCGAGCCACAGGCCGCACATGCCAATGGCGATCCGCGAGTTGGAGAGCTCATAAGCCAATCAGGAGTCGCTCTCCACGTCGATGCCCTGCGTTCGATCGAAGTCATTCATGCAGAGGGCAGCGTCGTATCTGCGGGTCTCTCCGGCAGTGGCGATAACTGGAACGAAATGGGCGGCACGCGGCAGGCGTCGCTTTTTTCAACGCCGCCTCTTGGCGGAGGCAGCGGATGGGACGGCGACGAGAACTGGAATCTCGACCAAACAGGATTAGTGATCGTCGACGGTAGCAAACTCGGCCGCTCTAATGCCATCAATCAGGCATATTTTTACAACTACGACCTCTGGACACCCGGCTACGGAAACGCGACGGTCACATGGGGCGGCTCCAAGACCGACCAGGGCAAGAGCTATGACGTGCTCACCGTGACACCGCCGAAGTCGAGCTTGCCGGTCGACGTCTGGTTCGATCGTGCAACTCACTTGCCGGTCAAGGCGGTGCAAACAGCTGGGCCGATGGTCACGATCATGACGATGGATGATTTTCGTCCGGTCCAAGGCCTCATGATTCCGTATCGCGTGGGCACGTCGACGAACACGGGCAATAGTACCTCCTTTACAGCGACGAGCGTCGACGCGAATCCACCGGGCGGTGCCTCGCATTTCGCTGCTCCGAAATCCTCGCCGCATGATTTCTCGATTGCCGACGGCGCGGCGCAGGCAGCCGTTCCAGTCAAAATCGATGAGAATCACGTATCTCTCGACGTCCTGCTCAACGGGAAGGGGCCGTTCCACTTTGCTCTTGACACCGGCGGAGCGAACGTCATCGATCCGGAAGTCTCCGAAAAGCTAGGCGTGGCCAGCGGTGGATCGACACAGGTTGGAGGCGTGGGCAGCGCGACTGCATCCTCTAGTTTCGCGGTGATCAAAACGCTTCAACTCGGGAATGCACTACTCACAAATCAGGTCTTTATCGTGCTTCCGATCGCAAAGAGCTTCGGTATCGCCAACGGAATGCCACTGGATGGGGTGATCGGCTACGAAGTGCTCTCGCGCTTTGTGACGACCTTGGATTACGAGAATAAGAAGGTCATATTTCATATGCAGGGCACGTATACGCCTCCTCCCCATTCGACCGTCGTACCGATTGTGCAAAACGGCACCCTGCCGCAATTTGCGTGCAGTATCGAAAATGAGGCGACGGCGTGTACAATCGATACCGGTTCACGCGGCTCGCTCTCGCTCTTTACCCCGTTCATCAAAGCCCACCCCAGCGTCGTACCAACAAAGCTAAGCGCACCGGGAATCAATGGATTCGGCGTTGGCGGCCCCGCGACTGGGGCGCTCGGTCGCCTGCGGACGCTTTCCTTCGGCGGCCTGACGCTTCACGATCTGGTTGGCGATTACTCGACGGAAACGGAAGGAGGATATGCGATGCCCTTCATCGGCGCCAATGTTGGCGGTGGAGTCTGGAGGCGCTTCACGATGACGCTTGACTATCACGAACTCACGATGACTTTAACGCCCAATGCGGATTTCTCGATGCGAGACGACTGGGATCGCAGCGGGCTCTTCCTCATCAATAGTGGCTCAATCGCAATCATCGATGTGCGACCCGGTACGCCGGCGGCGAAGGTTGGACTGAAAAAGGGCGACGTCATCGTGTCGCTCAACGGCTTGTCAAACCTATCTCTGCGCGACCTCCGCAATGCTTTCCGAGCAGCTCCCGGTACCGTGGAGCATCTCGTTATCAAGAGCAAAGATGGCAGCACGCACAACGTCGACCTTACGCTCGCCGATTACGTGTAGCAGGGTCAGATGGGGTCATGTAGGGCAGACACTAAAACGCTAGTTATTCGGGGCGAATCCGAAGGGCTGCTATGGGTCGAGACTGTGTGAGAACGCATAAGATTACTGCCTCCGAGGTTTGGCGTCTCCCTGGGCAGGATTACGGTGAGGCACAGCAAAACATTGCTGCGAGCTAAGCGGCGGCGAGCCGAAGTAATCGGACTGCTGCGAAATAAAATTCAGTGGAGGCATCGGGTATGACTGGTTCCAAGTCGCGCGTGCTACGCGGGTTGTTTGTTCGTGAACAGGGATTGCGGGCAGGCTGGAGCGTGCTGATATTCCTGGCGATCGTCGTGGTTTTGAGTGTGTTAGGCGGCACGCTGGTGGGGCACTTCTTCCCGGATGAAGACGTGCATGGGGTGTCGCCGGATACCCAAATCCTGAGGGAAGCTGCGGTGGTCCTCGGACTTTTCATAGCCACCTGGGTTATGTCAAAGATCGAGAAGCGTCCGGTTTTGAGCTATGGCTTGACCGATAGCCGAATGGTGAGAAGATTCTTTTTTGGCTTGGCGGTCGGTCTACTGTCGATATCCGCGCTAGTGGGGGCACTCTGGACAACCCACCTATTGGTGTTCGACGGGAGAGTGTTGAGCGGTGCGGCCATATGGAAATACGCGGCGTTGTGGGCGGCGCTGGATCTGCTCGTGGCGTTTTTCGAGGAAGGCCTCTTCCGGGGCTATCTTCTCTACACTTTGACGCGCGGCCTCAATTTCTGGTGGGCGGCCCTGATTACGTCCGTATTATTTGGCGCCGCGCACGGCCACAACGCGGGCGAATCCCCCCTGGGATTGATTACCGCGGCCGTTGGCGGCCTCGTGTTTTGTCTCAGCCTGTGGCTGACGGGCTCGCTCTGGTGGGCGATAGGCATGCATACCGGGATGAACTGGGCAGAAGCGTATCTGTACGGCGTGATCGACAGTGGTTCGGTATCGCAGGGGCGGTTACTCGAGAGTCATCCCGTTGGAGCGCCGATATGGAGCGGCGGTACGACGGGGCCAGAGGGTAGTGTGTATGCCGTTATTATCCTACTAGTAGTCGCTGGGGGTTTGTGGTTGGTGTGCGGCCGGAATCGAGCGCAGTGGAGCAGCTTTCCCAAGTTGATGCATCCGGCGAGCACAGCGGATTGATAGTTGCGTTGAGCGAGCGCCTCGGGCCTAATGACTGACATCGAGCAAGCTTTCCGTCGTTAGACGGTCTTAATTCTTCTTTCGTTGTCAAAAATCACCGCCGTCGCAGGTCCGATATATCGAAGCAACACAACAGTAACGCTTCGGAAGTGCACGTGTGAATCCCTTTTGCTGTACAAATCTGGCGCTGCGACGACTGTGAAGTCAGCGGGCGCGAAGCGCTAGAGTTTGTGCAGCGCTGTCAGGGATTTCTGGCTGAGGCGCTCCAGCGCAAACCAGAGTTCTGAGATAGACGCCTACCAAAAACCGGCGGGATAATCACCGAGCGAGATACGTGTCGTTCGACGACTGCCCTGCTGGACAAGGAATGATGTTAGTTGGGCCGAGCCTACAAATAGAACACTTTTTTCGACAATGAACTCGAACTTCCGGTCGGTGTAGTGGTTTATTCGTGCCAGTAAACTGAACCCTCCCACGGCCCGAGTCAGCTCCGTCTGGGTGTGTTGCAACTTCGCCTTGAAAACTTACGTCAGCGATGCCAGTTCAATGTGAACCCCCAATTCAGTCTGCATCTCACGCCGCCCACTATTTGTGATCGACAACGCACGACTCCCAGGTTCCTGCACAACCCATCTCCGCCTCAAAGCGCAGCCTAGGAGCGCTGCACCGAGAGCGCCACCGATATGAAAACGTCTCTCACTCCAGTCCAAGCAGGCGAAAGCGAAACGTCGCCGCGACTTCGGAACGGAGCTAATATCAATTCCCAGTTCCTGCAGGCACTTTGCACCATTTTCAGTAGGATAATAGGTAGCATGTGAACCCTTTCTAGCAGCCACAAGCCAGTCCATAGCTCTCAGTCGGTCGTGAAGCAAGACTCCCAGAGTGCCGGCGATATGGTCGTAGCAAGTCCTGGCGGCGCGCAAATAGTGTGGGGTCGTGGGCACAAAGCTAGGTCGCGAACCACTCGCCAATACATTTAGTGTTTCCAGCGCCCGAGCCACTTGTCGGCTCTGTAGACTGTAGTAGCGATGTTTTCCTTGTGCTAAGACCTTAATAAGATGTTCTGCGTTCAGACGCCCTAGGTGAACACTCGCAGTAGACGGGCTGACTCGAGCAACAGCCGCGAGTTCGGTACTTGTCCGTGCGCGTCCGTCCAAAAGGCAGGAGAGAATGCGGGCCCGGGACCGTTCCCCGATGGCAGCGGCAATGTTCGCTAGCGCGAGGTCAGTATCCATCTTTGCGTTCATACTTTGATGATAGACGAAGTGTTTCTCTGAGGCAACTGGCATCTTGATCGCGATGAACGGGAGTGCCAACTACGAACTGGCAATGGATCGTCGTCAAGCCATCGCGGTCATCCGTGGCATAGTGGCAACGTTGATCCCCGGTAGCTTACAGACGAGAGCGGCTATGGAGAAGAAGGCAATGAAGATCACCTGCTTCATTCGATATCAAATCAATCCATTTCAAAGGGACGAATTCAGGAAATATGCTGAGAATTGGAGCCACATCATCCCGCGCTGTGGAGGTCATCTGGTCGGGTACTTTCTTCCCGATGAAGGTACGAACGATATCGCATGGGGGTTGATTGCTTTCGACAGCCTTACCTCCTATGAGGCGTATCGAGACCGGTTGAAGTCAGACAAAGAAGCGGTCGAGAATTTCACTAGTGCTCAAAGCAAGCGCCTCATCCTTCGAGAAGAACGGACATTTCTGGAAATAGTCGATGGAACCTTTGGACTGTCTTCGAGCTAGCCGAGATCGAGATAGACGGTAAGACCGCGAATAGGAGAAGAATGTTGACGCAATCCGAAAGGGCCAGAAAGTTTCAGACGCTTCATGAACGTCAGGATGCTTTTATTCTTCCGAATCCGTGGGATGTTGGAAGCGCATCCCTTCTGGCTCATCTGAAGTTCGAAGCTCTAGCTACAACTAGCGCGGGCCATGCCTTTTCATTAGGACAGAGCGATGGTACGATCCGTCGCGACGCGGTGATGATGCATATCGCCGACATTGCGTCCGCGACTGCTCTCCCAGTGAGCGCTGATCTCGAAAATGGTTTCGGAGATGCTCCCGAAATCGTCGCCGAAACAATTCGGCTGGCGGTTGCTGCAGGAGTGGTTGGCGCCTCGATCGAAGACGCGCCTTGCGGTGGCAGCCCTTATGAGATTGCTCATGCTGTTGAACGGATCCACGCTGCCGCGGAAGTGGCTCATGCCTCCACCTTTCCTTTTGTTCTGACAGCACGTGCGGAGAACTATCTCGTAGGGCACCATGACCTGGGGGATACCATCGCCCGGCTGCAGGCGTATCAGGAGGCCGGCGCCGATGTTCTCTATGCCCCGGGTCTTGCTAGCAAGGATGAAATCGTTGCAGTCGTCCGCTCGGTTGATCGCCCGGTCAATGTCGTTATGGGACTACAGGGCGTGCAGATGAGCGTGACAGAACTCTCTGAGATTGGCGTTCGGCGGATCAGTGTGGGAAGTGCACTCGCGCGAGCAGCATGGGGAGCTTTTCTTCGCGCTGCCCGGGAAATCAAGGAACGCGGAACATTTTCCTTTGCTGCGGAGGCAGCCAGTTATCGTGACATCAGCACGATGTTTGCCTCTGCCGGATAGCCAGAACATAAGAGTCCCGAGCGCAGCTATGAAGAAGATTGGAATTGTTGGCGGCATTTCCTGGCGATCCACCGTGGATTATTACGCGGAGATTTGCCAGCGAGCCGAGAAACGGCAGCTCGTGAAAAACCCGGACATCATGCCGACACTTCCCGAAATAAGCATGGAATCGCTCGACTTAAGCACTGCATTGTCTTATGTGGGTACCGACGATGACGACAAGTCCTGGTCCCGGTTCGACAAATACCATCGGACAGCCCTTCAGCGATTAGAGGCGAGCGGTGTTGACCTTGCACTCATCGCAAGCAACACGCCTCACCACCGCTTCGCGTCTATTGTCGCGGGAATTGGAATTCCGGTGCTCAGCATTTTTGACGCAGTCGCGCGAGCGAGCGCTCAACTAGCCGCCAGCGACGTATTGATACTGGGTACGATCGTCACCATGGAATCTGCCATCCTGCGCCAGGCGTTCAAAAGCTATGGAATCGCTGCTTTTGGCCCGCAAGAAGATGCGCAACGCGAAATGACGATGAGCCTGATCGTGGATCTGCAACTGGGGAAAACCGTGGGCTCTGCCCAAAAACTGATCAAGATCGCTCGATCTTCGATTGAGCATGCGTTCGACTCCAAAACAGCAGTTTGTTTGGCTTGTACTGAATTGCCGCTAGCGTTCGAGCAGCATAAATTGCAGGCGACGTTCGAATATGACAGCATTCGATTCATTAATTCAACAATAGTCCACGTGGAGACAGCACTGGATTTCGCGATGGGTGGTCATGAATAATTCCGTGATTTGCAAGTACTGGGATCGGGTAGCGGGGCCCTCTCCGCCAATATTGGCGTACTGCCTTCGCTACAACGGTAGAGGCGAATTGCGAGGACAAGCCCCTAACATCCTACGTGGCTGACCTGAATTCTGGCTGACGTGGGAACAGGTGATGCCACTGCCGACGTACCCGAGTGGCGCGGTCACATTTGCGCTGGTCACCGTAATCATGACTGAACATAGACATCACTGGTACCGAACGCGTTCTCTGAGGACAAAACATGCACGCAGCGATGAGTCAGACTAAACGTATTTGGCCGTCTCTGCAGGCGAACAGGGCTAGCTCGAATCTGTTCCCAAGTCAAAAGCCTTCAAGAAATATCTCCATTTATGATTCATCCTTTAGGAGTGGCGGAAGTGTTCATTTGGAACGAGGGCTCGCAGTTTGAGCCTCAAGAAAGGAAAATAAATGAATCGACTTCTTTGGTTCTGCTTATTCTGTATTTTCGGCATAATCTCAATTTCCACCTCATCCAAAACTGCACAGAACACTCCTGACACTGAGGCCTCATCACATGAGTCAAAGACCACCATCGAAGGATTGGTTCGGGACATCGCCTGTCCCATTCAAAACTATGAGGCAACTGCCACGAAGCTAAGCATCAAGTGCCTGCTGGCTTGCGTAAGGAAAGGCTCCCCCATAGTCATTCTGACCAAAGATGGTGACCTGTATCTACCCATCTCTAACAAAATGCCGGACGAAGAACAACGACAAAGGCTCATGCCCTTTCTGGGGAAATACGTGCGCGTGAACGGCATCGTTTACGAGAGGAAAGGAACCCACGCGATTTCGATCAGAGAAATCGTCGAATT
>JASHOT010000234.1 GCA_030040965.1 Candidatus Sulfotelmatobacter sp.
ACGACTGCGAGAGATTAACTAAGACCGGATACTTCACTGACTACGAAAAGAGGACATTTCTATTGTCGTAAGGAGGGGGACATTTCTATTGTCGGTTGACACATCTATAAGATTTCCCTTGACAAGCCACGGCGCCGCGACTATATACATATATATATAATTATGTATATATGTATGTTTAATTATTCTAAACTAGAGGTTAGCGTATGAGCGAGTTAAGCATCAAAGAAGCAGAGCTACGAATCTCCCAGAATCTCCAACTTTCCCTTAAAGCTGCCTTCGAGCAAGCTGGCTATTCGGTGTCGGGCGGCGCCCGTCTGCGTGTTTCACTTGTAGACGCCAGCGGCCGTAAGAAGCGTAGTAATGCCAATGCGGACAATTGGTCGCCCGATTCCGGCTGGGTACAAGCGTGGTTTGAGCCGGCTGACGCGACTAGTGCCGACGAACGCGGCGATGACATCCGACCGCACGGACCAACAGACTTGCCTCGGGGCGCCGCATCAAAATTGGCTTCCGAGCCCGCTCCGGCGAAAGGAACCAACGCAGAACTGGGCTTGGCTGTAGTGGTCAGGGCTCTTGCCAAAGCAGAGGCAACGCCCGGCTGGAGCTTCGTGTCGCTCAAGAAGTTTCGCGATGAAATCCTCCCAGCGGAGGGCTCGCAGCTATCGCCCATTGACCAACGTCACTTTCTTGGACATGCGATCAACGAAAAGCTGATCATCACGAACAAGGTGGCGAATCCGAAGGACCCTCGGTTTCCGGTTACAACGATTCGTCTCAACCGCCTCAACAATGTGGTGCAGAGAATCCTAGGCGAGCAAACAAGAAAGAGCCCAGGATTCGCGCCTATCCATATTAAGGGAGAGCCCCTGTCGGCTACCATCCTCCGGGAAAGGCGCTGAGCCTTTGGCGCTCTACTATTTAGACACGAGCGCGCTCGTGAAGTTGTACGTTCATGAAGAAGGAACCGAGCGACTTCTGGAGATGGCGGCAGACGACGCAGGCAATCGACTCGCAATCTCGTCGCTGGCGCAAGTCGAGCTACGAGCAGCAATCCGGCGTCGTCAGCGGTTGGGGCATGTCTCGCCGGCTGTAGCGAACGCGTTGCTAGAGTCCTTCCGACAACACTCGGAGCAGAAGTTTCTGGTTCAGCCCCTCTCGGAATCCTTGCTTGACGTGGCTTTTGCGCTGCTGGACGGATACGCTCTTCGCGCATATGACTCGATGCAATTGGCCGGTTATCTGGTGCTGCGTTCGATTTCTGGATTTGACGAGCCCGTTTTTGTCTGTGCTGACAAATCTCTTCTTTCTGCAGCGGAAAACGAAGGATGTCCAACACTGGATCCTTGCGCTACCAGCTCTCGACAGGTTAAACGGGGCAAAGCAATTGAAGATTTGTAACATTGGTTCTCGAGCCACAGGCCCCGTATGCTGACGTCTGATCGTGATACAGTGACCGCCTGAGTTTTGCAGTGCTGAACTTCACAGCCTGAATTTTGCAACCCTGAATTTCTCAATAACGATGCGAGGTGCAGATGCGCGCCTGGATTCCGTTCTCGCTGGCTCTGCTTATATCTTCTTCGCACTTAGGCCTCGCGCAGCAACAGGCCCAGGCTCCAACGCAGCAACCTACGCACCCTCCGGCAGCTTTAACCGCTCCATCGTCACCTGCCAGCGATGCATCTTTTGCAGGCCCGCCAACAGATCACCGAATTTTTCTGGATGTGGTCGTAACGGATAAGTCTGGCAACCCGCAATCTGGCCTGCTGGCGCCGGATTTCACCATCCTCGATGACAAGCAGCCTGAGAATCTCGTGTCGTTTCGAGCCATCGACGAAGGTTCAGCCACCGAGCCTATCCAGGTGATTGTGCTCCTCGACGCCGTCAATACCGGCGTGCAGACAATGAGTTTTGAACGGCTGGAGTTGGAGAAATTTCTGCGCCAGGATGGCGGCCACCTTGCCTTGCCGACTTCTCTGGTTTTTTTCACCGACATCTCCACCGAAATTCAGCCAGTGGCAACACGTGACGGCAACGGCCTGGCCGATTTGTTGAACTCTAAGGAAACGGGCCAGCGCATCATCGGCCGATCGCAGGGAATTTACGGAGCGATGGATCGTTTTAACTTGTCTCTCAGCACTCTCGAAAAGCTGACCAGCTATGAAGCGCGGCAGCCGGGCAGAAAACTGTTGATCTGGTTCAGTTCGGGATGGCCGTTACTTTCCGGCCCCGGACTCGAAATGACCAGGAAGAACCAGGACTGGCTTTTCAACACAATTGTGGCACTGTCGCACGACCTGCGAGAGGCGCGCGTCACGTTATACAGCGTTGATCCGCTGGGCACGGCAGACGCCGGCTCGTTCCGTACTTTTTACTACGAGAGTTTTCTCAAGGGTGTGCCTTCCGCCAACAAAGTTGTGCCGGGTAACCTTGCTTTGCAGGTTCTCGCGACCCAGACCGGCGGCAAGGTGCTCAACTCGAACAACGACTTGACCAAACTGATTGCCGGTTGCCTGGTTGATGCGAAGGCATACTACACACTTTCTTTTACCTATCCGCCAGCCGATCATCCCAACGAGTATCACAGCGTCGAAGTCAAAATCGATAAGCCGGGCCTTATCGCGCGCACGCGAACTGGATATTACGCACAGCCGTACAAAGATAAAGATGCGGGAAGATAAGACGCTGGAGTCGTGGCAAGACTGCAAATTAAATGGGCCGCCAACCAAGAAGCGGTGACATTCCTTGGCTACCGGCCCATTCGATCCTGAATTGGATCGGAGGTGATACCTCTATGCTAATCCTGTTTATAGAGAAGTCAAGGGATATGTGCAGGAATCTGCGAGGTTTGTAGCCCAGTCACAGTGCTCGATAGCTAAACTCCCTGTTTTCGATAGTTTGCAAATATAGCCGAGCAAAACAGAATAGCTACCGGATAACATTCAAGGGTGTAGCGCGGCTCAGGATTTTCCAGAGTTCCTAGAAAGCAGGATCGAAGCAGCAGAAATAACAGAAACAACCCCACCCCGTGCACGGCCCAGCCTCGCCACGCAAACCCGGCACCAGCACCTGCCACATACAACAAATTGAGAAGCCCGAAGGCCAAGCTGACGCCGAGCCACACGGGATCATCGTTGAACTCCCACCAGCGAGGATCGGAAGGGAACAGTTCTGTCCTGGGGCGCAGCCACATATCGGCAATTCGAATCATGGGAAGCCATAGGTAGTAGCGCAAGGGTGCTCGATGAATCCTTGCCGCGGCCAGCGCTGCAAAGCGCGCGTCGAGTTCGGGGGCGACATCGTGATCGCGATTGTAATCGGCGAAAAGTTCCGCGGTTTCGCGCCGCTGTTCGGGCGAATCGAAGGCGCGGCTGGGCAGTCGGGAGAAATCGGTTTCCTCGCCGGGAACATTCCAATAAATTTCTTCGACCGAAACGTATTCGGCGAGCCATGTTTTGATCCAGCGATTAAAGCCCGGCATCAACGGTTCGTCAGAATCGTTGGCGTAACGGGGCGCGACCGGTTCGAAGCGATGAAATGTGTGCAGATTGCGCAGCGTCCAGGGAATTAGCGGCGCAACCGCTCCGACGCAGACCAGTAATCCGGCGGCGACAAGTGAACGACGATAAAAGAATCGAGCACGTTCTTCCATACCGCGGCTGCGAACATATATCCAAAGCAGATAACCGATCACTGCTGCCAGAAGAATCCCGCCGTCCGGACGAAGAAGAATTGCCGCTCCAATCGCGAGACCGCAGCGCAGCCACATACGATTGCGCTGCATCGCGGACGCGGGTATTTGGCCAACATTCAAAGCCGCGAGTGCGAAATCCAATGCCAGCGTGGTAAAGAAGATTTCCAGCGTTTCAGTCAGCGCCGTTGCCGCATAGTTGGCCAGAAACGGACATAGACCGGCCAGCAAAAACGCGGCCTTAGCCGCGCGGTCGGAAAACAAGCGGCGCGCCAGATCCGCGATCAGAAGGCAAGTGCCGAGATCGAACAGAACCTGGATCAACAGGACGGCGCGAAAATTTCCGGTCCCGAAGGCAGAAAAGATTAACGCTAGAAATGCCGGATACCCCGGCAGGCGCGAGAGCGTCGGCATCATCTTGCCGGAATTGGTGATGGCGTAAACGCCGTGCTGGAGCCAGTTTTCGGCGATGTTCGCGTACAGACGAGAATCGTCGACAATGGCCGGAAAGCGAAAGACGAAAAAGAGCCGCAGCGCTAACGCCGCCCCTCCCGCGGTCAGGAAAAATCGCGCCTGCCGGCGCATCAGTTTTCGCACCCGGTTTCCGATCCTCAGCGGTTCAATGCAGATTGGTAAGGGCAAATCATAGCGCGTCGGGCCTGCACGGGAATGGGAAAACTGCGTGATATCATTCACAACAGAGGCTCACCCTGCTTCATCCAGGAAATTGACCGCACGCAGGCTACGGCTTACGATCAAGATTTCGTTCGATTTACCGTTGAGCCCAATGTTCCTCATAGTGCTCGCACAAACCGCAAAACATGGCTGAACCTGTCTTTTATGATCCGCGACGCGCGCGGTGGAAACGCCTGCGCCGGCTGCTCGACGTAGCCGCGGTCGTCGTCTCTCTGCTGGTGATCTTTTTCGTTTATACCGCGTTGCGGGACGAGCCTCTGCCGGAGCTCTTGTTCAGTCCGCAGAAACGGGCATTCAAGGCTCTTAAGGAGAGCGAAAAGGACAAGGCTCGCGAACGGCAGAAAAAGCAGGCTGCGCGTTCGCACCGCAAATCGAAGTTGGCGGCTTCGCAAGTCACTTTGAATCAGGAAGAAGGGATTCGCGCCGCTTTCTACGTACCTTGGGACGCCGCCAGTTTTTCGTCCTTGCGCAGTTATTCGCGACAGATCGACATGCTCTACCCGGAGTGGCTGCACGTGATCTCGCCCGACGGGAAACTTCAGGGCATTGACGAACAGACAGGAAAATTCTTTGACGTGGTGCAGGGAAGCGCGGTCCATGCCGTCGACGACACCGTCATGCCCTTCCTCGATGCCGAGGATCCCAGCATGGAAGTTTTCCCCATGGTCAACAATTCGGATGGGGTGAACTGGATTCCGGATGTAGCGAAATTTCTCGTCGATCCCGATGCACGCGATTCCCTCCGCCACCAGATCACGCAGTTTCTTGCCTCCGGTCGCTATCACGGGCTGATGGTCGACTTCGAGGCCTTTCCTCCCAGCGGACAGCCCGGCTACGTCGCCTTGCTGCAAGGGCTCTCGGCCGACTTGCACGCTCGTGGCATGAAGCTCTATGTATCGGTGCCGCCACATAGCAATGAGTACGATTATCCATCCATTGCCGCGGCCGCCGATGGCGTTGTGCTGATGAATTACGACGAGCATTATCCGGGTGGCCCGTCGGGGCCGGTAGCCTCGCAGGACTGGTTCGAACAGAACCTGAAATTCGCACAGACGGTAATTCCGAAGCAAAAAATCATCTGCGCCATCGCGAACTACGGATACGACTGGGCGCTGAAGCCAAAAAAAGGAACACTTCCTCCCGACGAGCACGACCACACGGTGAGCGTGCAAGACTCCTGGCTGGCGGCGCGCGATTCCGACGTAGACGTCAATTTCGACGACGATGCGATGAATCCGCACTTCAGCTACCTTGATGAGAAAAGCGTCCAGCATGACATCTGGTTTCTGGACGCGGTCACTGCGCTCAACCAGATGCGCCTGGCGCAGACCTTCGGAATCCAGACGTTCGCGCTCTGGCGCCTTGGCCACGAAGATCGTAGCTTGTGGAAAATATGGGACGTTCCCGGCGATCCAGGTGCGACCGACAAGCTGAAAACCGTTCCTCCCGGCTTTGATGTGGACATGGAGGGACAAGGCGAGATTTTGCGCATTGAAGACGATCCGGCGCCCGGAACGCGCGACCTGACTATCGACACCGGCAGCAAGATGATCACGGACGAAGTGTTCCAGAACTTGCCGGAGCCTTATCGCGTCGCCCGCTACGGCTACAGCGCGAACAAAGTCGCCCTTACGTTTGACGATGGCCCGGATCCGCAGTGGACGCCGCAGATCCTCGACGTCCTGAAGGAAAAGCAAGCCACGGCCACTTTCTTTCTCATCGGAATTCAGACCGACAAATTCTCCGGTATTGCGAAGCGGATTTACGAGGAAGGCAACACGATCGGAAATCACACCTTCACCCATCCCGACGTCAGCAATATTTCGACCCGGTACATGAAAGTGGAACTGAATCTTACCGAGCGGCTGTTCGGGAGCCTGCTCGGAGTGCGTGCCACGCTCATGCGTCCGCCTTACGCGATCGATGAAGAACCCGACACTGAGGATCAGGTGCGACCGCTCGAAGTTCCGCAGGAGATGGGCTACATCACGGTCGGGAATCGCATCGATCCGAACGACTGGAGCGACAAGCCGCGCCGTTCCGCGGAGCAGATTTCCTCCTATGTGTTGGCCCATCTTCCGCCCTGCAAGGTGGAGGACCTGCGCTGCGGCAACATCGTTTTACTGCATGACGGCGGTGGGAACCGCGCAGAAACGGTGCGCGCCCTGCCGATGATCATTGATGGAATTCGCGCCCGGGGGCTCGACGTCGTTCCCGTATATGACCTCATCGGCATGAGCAGGACTGACGTGATGGCGCCCTTGCCGACCGGAGAACAGTGGGCCGCGCGGCTCGATAGCTTTGGCTTCTGGCTGTTCGATGCCGGAGTTGTCGGAATTACGTGGATCTTCCTCATTGGCGACCTGCTCATGACCGGGCGCTTGCTATTTATCGGAGCCGCCGCTGTCTATGACCGTCTGCGCGAGAAAATTTTCGGCAAACCCGCGGAGGTCGCTTCTTACAAGCCTCCAGTTGCGGTCCTGATTCCCGCCTACAACGAAGAAAAAGTAATCGAGCGTACGGTTCGAGCGGCTCTCAATTCGAATTATCCGAATCTGCGTGTCATCGTGATTGACGATGGCTCGAAAGACCGCACGCTGGAAGTCGCGAGCCGGGCATTCGCCGACGAGGCTGAAGAAGGACGCGTTCTCGTCCTGACCAAGCCCAATTCCGGGAAAGCCTCCGCGCTGAATTATGGCATCGAGCACATCGGAGACGCGGAACTGTTCGTCGGCATTGACGCCGATACCATCATCGCCCCCGACGCGATTTCACGTCTGGTGCCTCATTTCGTGAATCCGAAAGTGGGCGCCATCGCCGGCAACGCCAAAGTCGGCAACCGCGTGAACCTATGGACGCGCTGGCAGGCCCTCGAATACATCACCAGCCAGAATTTTGAGCGCCGCGCGCTCGATGTGTTGGGCGCGGTCAGCGTTGTGCCGGGCGCGATTGGCGCGTGGCGTGTTTCCGCGGTGCGCGAGGCTGGAGGCTATCACACCGACACCGTTGCGGAAGATGCCGACCTCACCATGGCCCTGCTGCGCATGGGCTATCGCGTGGAGTACGAAGACATGGCGCTCGCCTACACCGAGGCGCCGACCCATGCCAATGGCCTGATGCGACAGCGTTTCCGCTGGTCGTTTGGCATTTTGCAGTCGGTGTACAAGCATCGCGGAGTATTCGCTCGCAAGGGCGCTCTGGGATGGGTGGCGCTGCCCAACATCGTGATTTTCCAGATATTGCTTCCGCTGGTTTCGCCGCTCATCGACATCATGTTCGCGCTGGGCACGATCTGGTATTTCGTGCAGAAGCACTTTCATCCTGACTCGACCGACCCGGAGAGCTTCCACAAACTTGTGCTGTTTTTCTTTGCGTTTCTGGTGATCGACTTCATCGCGTCGGCGATCGCATTTGCGCTGGAACGCCGGCGTCCCGACGACAAAGAAGATGCCTGGTTACTTACGCAGGTGTGGCTGCAGCGGTTCGCCTATCGCCAGCTGTTCTCGATTGTCCTCTTCAAAACCCTGAAGCGCGCCATCGAAGGCCGTAAGTTCGCCTGGGACAAGCTGGAGCGCACCGCCGCAGTGAAATACGTGCCGGCCGAAAATCACGAGAAAGTCAATGTGCCGTAGCGGCCCGTGATTACTGTTGGCTCTCCTTGATCGCAGACAAAGCGGCGGCATCAATCTTTTTGCATAGCGCGACGCCTTCTTTCGGACAACGTCGTTGCGCGTTCTGGCTGACCG
>JASHOT010000235.1 GCA_030040965.1 Candidatus Sulfotelmatobacter sp.
TGAGAAACCCCTTGAAACCGCACTCGCCCCAATCGGATTGCTGGATGAGATTGCTCGTCACGCCGTGGATTTCTGGCTTTCCACAGAGGACCTGCCTTATCCGGACAATCGGGTCAGCGTGGATCGAACCGGGAACATCACCTTAGCCTATACCCCGAACAATCAGGTGCCAAAAGAAAAGCTTTACGAGAAGTTGAAATCCATGCTCAAGCATTTGGGTATGCAACCTGACCATCTGATTCCCCGGAATGCATATCTTAAGACTGAAATCCCTATCGCGGGGGTGGCTCACCAGGCGGGGACGTGCCGATTCGGCAGGGATCCAAAGAGTTCGGTTCTTGATGTCAATTGCAAAGCTCACGAACTCGACAATCTGTATGTGGTCGACACCAGCTTTTTCGTCAGCATTGGTGCGGTAAACCCCTCGCTTACGGCGATGGCCAATGCGATTCGTGTGGGCGAGCATCTTGCGGAGCGGTTGAAATAAGATCCCGAAGCAAAATCGGTCTCATCTACGTTACTGGGGTCATCCAGGGGATATCACTGGTTACATTTCCAGCCGCCAGTTCCATCTTCACCAGTCCCCAAGGCTACGATTTGAATCCATCGCGCTATGGGATGATGTTTATCCCGCAGGTGATTCTGGCAATTCTCGCTTCCAGCCTGGGTCCGAGCCTAGCCCGGCGTTGGTCCCTAAAAAGGGTATTCCTAATCGGGTTGAGCGCGAATTTGCTCGCGATGACGCTGCTCGCACTCAGCCACTGGCTGCAGGACTCACGGGGAGCCGCTTACAGCATTCTGCTCGTCGCCACGGGTGCACTGGGTTTCGGTTTCGGAAGTGATGTGATGGCCATGAATACCTATGCGGAAGCGTTCTCTCCCGGCCGCGAGGACCGCGCCGTGCTTGTATTCAATGGTCTGCTTGGCACTGGCACGGCGCTAGCGCCGCTCTTCGTCGCGATCTTTAGGCGCCTGGGCGCCTGGTGGCTTTTGCCGTTGATGGTGGCAGTCGCACTGACGGGGCTGCTTCTTGTTAGCGCAAAGGAGTCGCTCGATACGCCCCTTGGTGAGGGCGTGTCACGCTCAGAACGCATCCCACGCCAGTGGCTGCTTGCCGCGGTCGTTCTGCTCTATGGAATTGCTGAGACGCTGAACGGCAACTGGTCTGGACCTTTTCTCACCGAGGACTGCGGCGTATCCGCTCGGGGTGCATCCTTCGCTCTCTCAGCTTTTTGGGCTACGGTAACCATCGGGCGAATTCTCTTCGCCGTCCTGTCATCTAGGATAAAGGTGCGTTGGATCTATATTGGCTTGCCCGTCCTGTTGATCGCGGCATTCCAAGTCATATCGCACGCTCAAGATGAAACGAGCGGTATCGTGGCGTTCGGTCTTGCTGGCCTTGGCTGTTCGGCCTTCTTCCCTTTGTGCATCAGCCTCAGCGGACAAGAGTTTCCACGACTGGCCGCCACGATGTCAGGAGAACTGGTTGCCTTCTATCAGGCGGGCTACGGAATTGCCGCCTTTGGAGTGGGACCGCTGCGGGAATTCGCTCGCATTCCCTTTCGCAGCGTTTACTCTTTCGGCTCGCTCGTCGCAGCCGCTATGCTCGCCGGCGCAGCCGCGGTTGTCGCTCGCGATTGCGCCGTTTGACGCCCTACGCTCGCTTAGCTTAGTACTCAACCTCTAACTTAGCTCTGTAAGCTGTTTAGCGATTCCAGGAGCGAGGTTAAATACACCGCCGCTGCAGGGATCGTACGGCTCAACGATATAGACAAGGCCTGCAGGGCGAGTGCCACGAATCGCAGCGCGGTCGGGCCCTACCCCGAGAATCCCTAATCCTTCATGTTTCGCTGTGCCCTCCGGAAAGCGAGGTCGCTGACATGGACTGCGTCTTGGAACGGGCGATCTATGTCACCCACCGCGACCAGCACCAGCGCGACGATAAGCGAAAAAGCACCTATGTGAAGTCTATGAAGAGCGGTGTTGGCTGAGCCGAACAAGGAAGCGGAGGCGACGGCCACAGTTCCGCCGATAATGAGAAGGCACAGCTGGAAGACGAAATGCGTTCTGGACCAGACGCATGCGGCGATGTTCGGTGAGTGCGCTTAATTCCGACAACGCACGGTCCTCCGCGGTGATTTCCGTTGGCGACTATTCTTGATGGACATCAACGTCTTCCACATGTCCTGATTCACTTCATGGCTCGCCTCCGGCACCCGATCGGCTGCCATTTGCGGAAAATCCTGGTTGATGACGGCGTCGGCATAGGAACGGGCCAGCGCCTGCATCTGTGCCGGTTGCGGAGCCGGCAAACCTTCGGCCAGGAGGTAGATGTTCCCCAAAGCATTCGCCTCATTATCGGTATTCAGGTTGGCCACGCCGTAGTTGTTCCATACCGCATAGAGCATGAAGCCGAGAATCACCGCATACGTCGTGCCAAGAATGTTCAGTTGCCAACCGATGAGGTCGTTGTGAGCACGACGCTTCTCCCAGGGCCAGATCCAGTTGAGTGCCCACATAAATGAAAGCGAGCCGGAGACCGCAAGGAAGATAACGGCGAAACTTTGCCATATATTCAGCATTGCTAATTGTCTCTCTTCGCTAGATTTCTCAAGGTTCTATAACCCGTGAGATCATCTAACAGAACAAGAACGCGCCCGCGATGCAGAATCCTACGTCTCAGAAACCGCCAAGTCAATGAAGAGAGCACCGAACAACTTGCAAAACCCCGGCAACCTTCTTCGCACGCGAGGACATTTGATCAATCGATGAATTGAAGTCCCTGCACCCTTGCAAACAGTTCGGGGCGGGGCTATCTTGCAGTGGGTGATATCAAGAGAAACTTCTGACCACGTGTCATTAGGGGCGACGAAAGAGTTCCATTCCAGAAGACAGTGGAAGATCATTGATGAAGACTCAACTCCCAAGGTTTGCGTTGCCGCTTTTTCTGCTACTGTGTGCGGGCTGCGCCCGTAACACACGGCTGGCTCATTTGCCAGCCCCGGCCGAGCCGCCCAAGGCGATTGTTGTGGTAAGTGTGGGCGACATTTCCTGTGACCCCGAAGGTTCACAGTACAGGGGGGGACTGGGAACGGCGAAGCATTGCCACATGCTGGGCACCTCGAATCTGGCGATTTCTCTGAAACCGTCGGCTGTGCTCCTGCTGGGAGACAACCAGTATGAGAAGGGGGATTTCGACGCTTACGAGCAGTCATACTCGAAAAGCTGGGGCCGGAAGGAGTTGAAGGATATAAGCTACCCTTCCATCGGCAATCATGAATACAACACCGAAGATGCCAGCGGCTACTTCGACTACTTCGGGAAGCGAGCAGGCGAACGCGGCAAGGGATACTACAGCTTTAATCTGGGAACGTGGCATCTGGTGGCGCTGAACTCCGGCGGAAACGACGCCTGCAAACCGGTTGCATGCGACGAAGGTTCTGATCAGGAGATGTGGTTGCGAAAAGATCTGGAAAGCAACACATCTTCCTGTACCCTTGCATTCTGGCATCGTCCGCTTTTTACCTCCGGACTTCGCCGAGATTCGGTCCAGGTGAGGCCGTTGTGGCGCGATCTGTACGCAGTCAACGCGGACATAGTGCTGAACGGTCACGTGCATCATTACGAGCGCTTCGCGCCCCAGAATCCCGATGGGGCTATCGATCCAGAACATGGGATCACTCAATTTACGGTCGGAACTGGAGGCCGGGACCTGAAAGGTTTTTTCCCCACGCAGCAGAACAGCCAGGTGCGTCTGTCTGAATCGTTCGGTGTCCTCAAGCTGGAACTCGGAGCGAAGAGTTACGCATGGGAGTTCATCTCCGAGAGTGGGCAAATACTAGACAGTGGCGCTGGACAGTGCCATGCCAAACGACAGCTGGCCCCGTCTAAATAATAAAAAGGCGAAGATCTGATGATTGGGGATGCTCCGGTTATTGCGGAGGTTGAGTTTTTGGTTCCGGTTCGGGTTTCGCTTTCGAAGCCGGCTTCTGCTGCGATTGAGGGCGATTCTTAGGCGCCAGTTTGGGCTGGTCCGGGGTTGTCGATCGGCTGGGCCTTTGCCGATCCGGAGTGCCAGATTTGTCGGGTTGCTCTGGGGTTCGATTCGGACGCGTTGGCTTGGTTTGGTCGGGCGCTGTTGGCCGACTGGGTCTTGACCGGTCCGGACCTCCCGGTCCGGACCTCCCGGCTTGCCCGGTTGTCCTGGGGTTTGGTTTGGCGGCGCCGGTTTCACTGGGCCGGGTTTCCAGGTTGGTGCGGTATGCCTGGCTTGGACAGAGGGTGCTGGATGGTGACCGCCTGGGCGATTTCCAGGACGGCCGGGCCCGGGACGACTTGCGGGACGATAATGGGGGCGGGCGATAACCCCAATTGCCGCGGTTGCCTGGCCGGTTGGCCCATGCAATCGGTCGCCGTTGGTAATAGGGGCGTGGTGGACGATAAGAATTTGACCAACCGCCCTAATATCCATGGTTGTAATAGGCGCGGCGCGCTCCCCAGTTCCATCCCCATCCGCCCCATCCCCAAGGCTGATTATCAACCAGCGACACCCCAATCCCGATTCCCGCCCCGAAACGATCAGCGAGGTCGCCACGATGTCGCTGGAAGCAGGTCGAACGTAAACCACCGTGGGATCGTATTGCGGCACATAAACGATTTGTGGGTTCGCCGGTTAGATAACATAGATCGTCTGCCCGCCGGTTGCTGCACTTCTACCTGCTGTTGAGAATTGCTGCGCAGCTCCCCCCAAAGCATAAGCCTGGGCCCGCAAGCGCTGAATCTACTCAGTGACGGCTCCTTGATCGGGCCGTAACTCCCCCCAATTCCGATGGCAAATTTGAGCACGGAAGGCAAAACGACAACACAGTCCGCTTTGTCGATTACACTTTGCGGAATGTCGTCAGGGATGTTCAAGATTTCCTTCATTACCGTCCCAGCATTTTGCGACTCGCTCCTCTTCTTTCTTTTGCCCGAAGGACAGGCAAGCCAATCATCACCAGCACAAATGCCGCAGACCAAATTCCCCGCGTAATGCGCTCCTCAACAAAATGGTTGAAACACCCCGGAAATCTGATCCGACTCCCAGCAGTACAATTTTGTCAACTGGGGCGCTCTGGCCCACGTGCCCCTGCCCGGAGGCCGAGAGCCCCCGTCGATTATGTGTCTGACTGCCGCTCGAAATAAAAGGCGACGCCCAACGCGAGAATCAGGGCAGCAACTCCGAACAAGGTCAATCCGGGCGCGGTGTTGGGTTCGTCGATGATGGCCTGCCGCGCCACGGCAATGAGTGCAACTTCCAAAACCTTGCGCACATGAATGACATCCTTTTTCATGTACGCTCTCAATGTCTCCAACAGTTCCACTCCGATCAGCACCAGCAGGAAGTATCCCTAAATCTCGAGCAGGCTGTCGACCGAAAAGAGAAACCGGGGCGGCATCCAAACTTGTTGTGCGATCAGCACGCCCAAGTGCGCCGTGGAGAGCAACACCACCACGGCCAGCATTCCAGCCAGTACCAGAACGGTGAACTTCTGGATTTTCGAGAGCAGCCTTTCGAACACACTCTCCTCCATGCGGGCGCCCTGGCTCTTTCGCGGTACTGCAATGACCACATCCCATGGTCTTCCGTGCGCAGAAACAACGCGTCGTTGTCGGAACGAGGTCGCGCTTTTTGTGATAGCACTCGAAAGAGTCTACATCGTGTCGAGCTCTTCCTAGCCTCAACTCGCTCACTTCCTCCTAAGCTCCAGCGCCAAAGTTGGCGCCTGGTGGAGACCCGAGCAAGGAATCTGGTTCACGAACCTCACGGTTCCGTCGGAATCCTCGAAGCCCAAACCGTAGCTTGCTGATGCTCCCCTATATGTGCCCCACTCGGCTGGAATATAAGCGACGCACGGGGTTTGGATTTGGGCCGCCACCTTGGCTGGCCGTTCTGTTGACATTAGCAGTAGAAACCCGAGAATCAGCGACAGTGTAATCACAATTCTTTTCATGGGGAACCCTTTCGGAACTTGATGATACACGCAGAGCCATTCGTGAAGGTATCGTCTCTTATGGCCGCCTTGACGGACGGGTGATGCCCAACTATCGTTAGGGGAAAAAAGGTGCGGTTCTTCCCGTCAGTGGGTCAGTAGATCGCCAGATCTCGCGAGCCTCTGGCGTACACTCTAACCGGAGGCGCGCGATTGGTCCGCTTGATCCGTGGTCTGATACGTCCCTATTGGGGCACTCTTTCGATCGTGCTGATGGCCATGTTGGTCCAAACCGCCATGAGCGTGGCGGGCCCTTGGCCGCTCAAGATCGTTCTTGACAATGTGCTTGGATCTCACGCGGTGGCACCATGGCTCAAGGACCTCCTGCCGCGCATTTTGGGCAGCGGGAACAAGATGCAGATTGCGATCGCGGCAGCACTGGCCACGGTACTAATAGCGTTGCTGGGAGCCATTGCATCTTATGTCGCGAACTACTACACAACCAGCGTGGGTCAATGGGTGGCAAATGATCTGCGGGTGCTGACTTACCATCATCTGCAGCAATTGTCGCTCAGCTATTACGACAGCCACGAGACCGGCACGCTCTTGAGCACCATCACTGCAGACGTCCAGACCATCCAGAATTTCGCTTCTTCCTCCACACTTGGCATCGTGGTCGATATGTTCACCATCGTAGCCATGTTGGTTGTCATGTTCTGGCTTAATTGGGATTTCGGGTTGATCGCCGTCGCCGTTACTCCGTTCATGCTTCTCCTGGTGTCGAGATTCAAGAAGGCTGTCAAGAAGGCGACTCACGAGGTACGCAAGGAGCAAAGCAAGATCGTCACGGTGGTCGAACAGGGACTCCAGTCGATCAGGGTGGTCAAGGCCTTCGGGAGGCAGGACTTGGCAGAAGAGGAGCTCGCCGAAGTCAGCGAAGCCATCGTGGATGCCTCCCTCAAAGCCCGCCGCGTGAAAGCGTTGCTTTCTCCGATCGTGACCATCGCCGTTGCCCTCTGCACGGCCTTTGTATTGTGGCGTGGATCGCTGCTCATTCTTGCCGGTGCAATGACCGCCGGCACGCTCACGGTCTTTCTTTCTTATCTAGGCAAGTTTTTCAAACCCGTTCAGGATCTGGCGACAATGACCAATACCATCGCCCAGACAGCGGTCGGAGTAGATCGCATTCGGGGAATTCTGGACGCGGACAACATCATTCCAGAGCGCGCCGATGCCCGCAAACCCGGCTCTTTCGCCGGCGACATTGAATTCGATCACGTCGCATTCTGCTATAGCGCCGATGCTCCGGTGCTGATTGACGTTTCTTTCCATATCAAGCCGGGCCAAATCGTCGGGATCGTGGGTCCCACTGGCGGCGGCAAGTCCACCGTCGTGAGCCTGATTCCTCGCTTCTACGATCCGACCTCGGGCACAGTCAAGATTGATAGCGTGGACATCCGCGAATACCGGTTTCGTGAGCTCCGCGACCAGATTGGCTACGTACTTCAGGAAACCGTACTCTTCGAGGGATCCGTTCGGGACAACATCGCTTACGGCCGGAAGGGGGTCACGGAGGAGCAACTCACGGAAGCCGCGAGGCTGGCCAACGCGGACGAATTCATTGCCCGGATGCCCCATGGTTACGACACCATGGTGGGTGAGCGTGGGGCAACGCTATCCGGCGGACAGCGACAGCGTATCGGGATTGCCCGTGCCATAATTCGTGGCAATCCGATCCTCATCCTGGACGAACCGACCGCCGCACTCGACACCGAGTCTGAGAGATTTGTGATCGAAGCCCTGGAACGACTGATGAAGGGACGAACGGTGATTACCATCGCGCACCGTCTCAGCACCATTCGTGATGCCGACAAGATCATCGTACTGAAAGATGGCATAGTCGCAGAAGAAGGGACTCACGACGAGTTAGTAGCTCGCAACGGCGTCTACGCTGAACTCTATCGAATCCAGTTCAACCCAGCACCGGCGTAAGTAGGCTCGCGGTGAATAGACTGAAGAGCGTCGAGTTTACTCATGGTCCGGGTTGAGCGCCAAATCTTCGGCGACGTCCGGGTCGGCTTGCTGAAGTTCAGCCAGCAGTCCAGCATCGGTCAAATCAAGGGGACGTGAGTTTTCCCAATCCTGGTGCGCGATTGTGTGAAGGCGGTCCGTGACCTCCTGGTCCCCGACCTCGATGGCCAGTTCACGGCGGCTGTCGAAGCTGCCGGGCGCGAGATTAATCGATCCAATGATGGCCCGGGCGCGATCCGCGAACAGCAGCTTGGCGTGGAGCTTCAATCCCTTGAGCTTATGCACTTTGATTCCGACATCTGCCATGATGCGCAGGCCGCCCACTGCTTCCAGCAGTTTCTCCTTTTTCAACTTGTGAGGAGGCCGCGCTAGCACGTGCACCTTCACCCCACGAACCTTGGCACTCACTAATTTTTCGATAATGACGGGATCCTGGTAGCGCTCATTCTGCACCCAAAGAGAGTCTTTTGCGTCATCGATGAACTGTCCGATCCGCTGTCGTCCGTTGCCGATGCACCAGATCAGGCAGGAATGTTCGCTCGGATTGAATTCTTTCCGGCTCCAGTCGGCCTCGAAGCACTCGATGACTTCATCCACTTCGTGGGCGTGGGAGGTGACGATCGCATAGTCTCGTGTTTCCGTGAGGTTGCCGGTTGTCCAGTTCAGCGAATGAACGAACGCAGCCTTATCGTCTACCACCATCGACTTTTCGTGGGTTACATCGAAGCACGGATTGCTGTCCTTTACTTCGACCCCGGCTTCGGTCAGGCGTTTTCGTGAGTCGGCGTTCTCTTTTTTCCCGCTCCGGCGCTCGGGATTCAGCATGATCCGCACTTCTACTCCGCGATGGTGTGCTGCGATCACCGCATGCAGGAGGCGCAGATCGGAAAAGATGAACATCTTGATCCGCAAAGACTGCCCGGCATGACTAATGGCATCGAGTATCGGCTGAGCCGTGTCATCTGGCAGCACAACGAGGGAACGAACCATATTGCCTTCCCGAAAACCCACTCCCAGCAACGCCCTGGCACCGTTGTCTGGACGAAATTATACATGATCAAGCCGTCACTGACCCGTTGTCAAACCAGTGGGCGTGAGCGTAACTGTGCTCCACCACTTTGCACGTCATTCATGAAGATCTTTTCCGGGCCTCGCGTGGAGATGAACCTGCGCGCAATTGTAATCGCGGTCACAGGCTCGGGAGTTTATTCTCCCGAATCAAAGCAGGGTACCTGGACCGACCCGGCGACCGGCTTGACTTGGGCACTGCATGACAACGGCAAAGCCGTGAATTGGAATCGAGGCCAACAATTATTGCCGGAACCTGAACCTCGCCGGATACACGAATTGGCGATTGCCGACCATCGATAAACTGGCGGCCACGCATGATTCAAACAGGGCGAATCGTATGCACATCAAGGGTGGTATTCAGGTGACAGGATGGGAGTGGAGCAGTAACACTCAGAATGCTTTCGGAGAGATCTCTGCAAGGACGTTCGACTTCAGCTATGGAAGACGCGATTCCTACCCAGCAGAACGCGATATCCCGTTGCGGGCCCTGTGTGTCCGGCGTTCGGGAGATTAATGTGGCATCATCAAGCTTCGCGACCCAGCAATTGAATCTCAATTTTTTGCTCTAGGATTTCCTAGTAAAACGTCTGCCGAAATCGCCCCAGATCACCCGAAATTGTCTGGACGCCGTTTTCGTGGAGTGTGGCGAAAGGCTCGCAAAGCCCGCATCAGCATTGAAGTTTCTCGAATTTGATGGTATTCTCCCGCAGCTCTTGAAATGGTGGGAATAGATTCCCCCTCCCGGCACCAGCTTTAACCCCCACTAAATAAGCGCTAGTTCACTCTCCGTCTCCACACGCGAAAATCCGCTTTGTCAGACGCAGAGGACTTTTCGCCAACAGTCAACCCACGATGTCGAGTCTATTTGATTGAAAAAATTAAGTTTAGTGGCGAACTTCGCGGTGAGCATGACTTGCACATTCGTTACACATTCTCAGGTTCCCTGCCACTTCTACGAAAAGCAAACGATTCGGTGAGGTGAGAGGCCTTCGGCACGGCGGATGATGAGAGAGGTGTTCGATCGATGTCCACGTAAGAATTAGGTGGCACTATTGCGGGAGCTGCTAAGTTATTCCTGCCGGGGCCAGACCCGATGATAGCGATACTGTGGGGGCTTGAAGTGCAGGTTGAGATAAGCACCTTTGGAATCGGCGGCGATGAAGGCGGTGTGTTCCTCGGCGGGCACATCGAAGTATTTGATAGACCTCTCCACTCTCCTTAAATTCCAGTTCCAGCACCTGTTGTTCAGGGGCATAGTCGATGCTGGCGATACTGCTGGAGTCTACAGGAACTCGCTGCATGCTTTCTTAGATGCGGATGAACCCGGAACGATCGGAGACGCCAGTTTCTACTCTCATGTTCCAGGGTAGCAGCCCCTAGATGCGGCTAACAGGATGGTTCGTGATACGGATGTGCGCTTGTCGCAGATAGTCTTTCGCGGCCACGCCAGCATCCCGGCGGCGCCCGAAAACCAGAAAATCGGGTCATGCCCACAAGCTAGACAATGGTACAGCCACAAGACGGTCGGCGAAGTGGACCAGTCTCCCGCCATCGAAGAGAACCACTCCAAGTTTGAAGTTATCGCCACAGGCCTCAGCCAACTTTCGGAGTCCCTTGAAGTCCCCGGCATTCACGGTAGCGCTTGCCTTAGCTTCGATACCGATTAATGCGCCACTCCCGGTTTCGATTACCAGATCGACCTCGTCCAGATCTTTGTCGCGGTAGTGATACAAGGCACAGCTCTCACCGAACCATGATGATTGTTTCAACACCTCAGAGAAAACAAATGTCTCCAGCAGCGGTCCGAAGATCGTGCGGTCTTTCGCGATCCGTTCCGCGGTCGCCCCCAACAGTGCGCCGAGCAAGCCGGAGTCAAGGAAATGAAGCTTGGGCGTTTTTACCAAACGCTTTAACTGGTTCCGAAACCACGGTTCTACCCGGCGAACAAGAAACAACTGCTCCAGGATGGCGATGTATTTCCTTGTGGTCTTGTCGTCAAACCCAACTTGGCCGCCTATCTGCGTGAAATTGGTGAGCTGGCCAGAGTGGTGGGCAAGAACCTGTAGCAGACGCGGCATTTGGTGGAGTTTTTCCACTTCGGCAACTTCGCGTACATCCCGCTGCACGATGGCTCTTATGTAATCCCGTGCCCATGTCTGGCGTCGCTTTGGATCTTCACGTCGCAGCATTTCGGGGTAGCCGCCAGTCAGCACGGCTTGCACTAGGTCGTTGCCGATCATCGGATCTGCGCGCTTACCGAGCTTGCCGTCGAGCGCTGCTTTAAGGAACCCCGGCTTCTTGCCTCGGATTTCGGCGCGTGAGAGGGGCAGAAGGCTCACGATCTCCATGCGGCCGGCTAGGCTCTCTGAGACCTGAGGCAGAGTCAGGATATTGGCTGAGCCCGTCAACAGAAACCGGCCGGGCCGGCGATCATCATCGACTGACTTCTTGATGGCCCGGAGAAGGTCGGGCACTCGCTGTACTTCGTCAATGGTGGTTCGATCGAGCGCTCGCACTAACCCAGTTGGATCGCTGCGTGCCGCGGCCAGCACCGTGTCGTCGTCCATGGTGATGAATTCGCGATTACCCGCGACTAAATCGCGTACCAGTGTGGTCTTGCCGCATTGGCGCGGCCCCGTAACCATAACAACCGGCGTGTCCTTGAGCGCGGTGGTCACTAATTCAGCGGAAAAGCGAGGAAAGAGCGAGTGATCGGTATCGTCCATGCCGGATTGAAGCTTCGTCTAATTCGGATTAACGGCTCGTCCATTTCGGATTATAGACTTGTCTAATCCGGAATGGAACCTGAAACGGTTCCGGGACACTGATTCTGGCTCGTGGCAGACCAAGGACACTGATTTCCGGCCGAGCTTCGTCGATGGCCGCAGCCAATACGTTCTGACTATCACGCCATCCATCTTCTCAACGCCGAGGGCGCATTTGGAAAAAGGCGCGATATGCTTTGAAGAATCCGTGAAACTTACACAGTGACTTTCACAGTTCTTCCATTTTGTTCCAGCTATGTAGTTTATTTTCAATACTTAACGTGAATGCGCAGCGGACTCAGAAAGCGGATGCTAGTTACCCCGTAAGTCAAAATTAAATAAAATAAGATCCTATAGTGGCGGCAAACGCAGCGGATTTCGGTAGCGCTAAGTCCTTGTAAAATCTGGGGAAACTGCCTGTCAAGACCTTGCACAGATTTCTTCGCAAAATTTCGCATGGCAAGGGTTTAACCCCCTCCGACCTCCGGTAAGACCCAGTATGTTAGTTTATATCTACAATTTCCATTTATAACCTTGTATACTGGGTCGATGCTGCCCTTGTCCTTAATAGGCGAGCAGATCGCCACCAAGCGCAAAACGCTCGGCCTGACGCAGCCTACGCTTGCAAAGAAAGCCAGGGTTGGACTCTCCACGCTCGACGCCCTGGAAAACGGCCGGCTGGGCGAGTTGGGATATTCCAAGATCACCAATATTCTGACGGCGCTGGGGCTAGAGCTGAGGCTTCAGGAAGCAAGCGCACGCCGGCCGACGCTCGAAGAACTCATTGAAGAGGGACGGGATGATCAAGGTCTGGACCGACGCCGCTGAGGCAGGACTGCTCGATCGTCACGGCGAGCGCGGCAGCACGTTCGCTTACCTTCCTGGTGTTCTGACCGAACGCGAAGTCTCGGTGACAATGCCATTGAGGCTTGAGTCGTGGAGCGTGCCCTTTGGCCTGCTTCCCGTTTTCGAGATGAACCTCCCCGAAGGCGTACTGCGGGAGCGGCTCCGCCTGGCTTTTGCGAAAGCCACCGGCACTTTCGACGAGTTCGACTTGCTGTCGATTGTCGGCCGTTCGCAGGTCGGACGTATTCGCTACACCGGCGACAAGGAACGTCTGCACGAGAACGTTCCTTTCCAATCGGTGGATGAGATTCTCGAACGCAGGCGCGGCGGCGGTCTCTTCCGTTACCTGCTGGAGAAATTCGCTTCCTTCTCTGGGATCAGCGGCGTGCAGCCCAAAATCCTAGTACGCGACGAAAAGGCTTTCGCCGAGATGGCACATACAAAACATCGCCTCTCGCAAAGCTACAAAGGCGCGACGCACATCGTGAAGCTGTGGGAGGCCAACGAGTATCCGCAACTCGCAGCCAACGAGTTTTTCTGCCTCACTGTGGCGCGCAAATACGGACTCGACGTGCCACCCTACCGCTTGGCCGAGGACGGCATGGCGCTGGTCATCGACCGTTTCGATCTACGCATGGATGGGACCTACCGCGGATTTGAGGATTTTTGTGTGCTGAACGGCCGCAGGACTGACGAGAAATATCGCGGCAGCTACGAGACCTCGGTCGTGAAGCGATTCGCGCAGTTTGCAAATTCGACCCACGTGGGCGAAGGCATGGAAAAGCTGTTCGCTTTGATTGCCATGAATTGTGCGCTTCGCAATGGCGACGCGCATCTCAAGAACTTCGGGATTGTTTACGACGATATTCGGGGTGAGGCGAGACTCGCACCCGTCTACGATCTTGTGACTACCTCCGTCTATTTGCCGAAGGACAGCATGGCGCTGACCTTGAATGGCACGACGAAATGGGCGAGCGCAAAGGAATTGCAACGACTGGGCGAGACGCGCATGGGAGCCACTCCTGCGCGCGTCCGCCAAATACTCGAGCGCATAGGCGCTGCGATTGGCGATACCTCAGAAGAACTACGCGCCTATATGAAAGGGCACGGGGAGTTTATGGAGATAGGCGATCGCATGCTTCAGCAATGGGAGCAAGGCGTCGAATTGTCGCTTAAGACGGCTTGAGCAAATCGTCCGCAGTTGGAAAGCAATCCTAAAGTAGAATCACTCGGGTTTCTTCCGCCTAGCCGGTTTTTATTCATTTTTACAAACCAACTACCCTTGGCGGCGTGCTTCTGACGTCTACTACGTATACGAGGATCAGGGCACGTACCTCAGGGGCAATGAGGCGGTCGGTCTGAAGATTTCTCCGTGCATGATGACGATTTGAGCACTAGAACGCTGCGCTGCACAGATGCTAAGGACAGCCAAAGTGACCCCCGACGACTTCCGCCACGCCCTCGTCGCGGCCGAACCGCCAGCCGGACTCACCCGCGCGCTCGTCGGATTGTGGTAAGACGCCAAAGGCGATTGGCAGCGGGCGCACGAATCCACGCAGGACGAAGGGCGGGCAGCGGGTCACTCCTCCGCCCCGGATCGCGAGGGCATGATCATCTCTGCTTGGACTGGCATTGTTTGCGAACGAGATCAATCTTGACCGTTCTATTTTGTCCAGCACGAAAATCTATTATGTAAATGCGTCACTCGTTGGGGCAGGTTGAATCTTGCCCACTATGTCGGTATCGCACAACAGCATCCACTTGGCCCGCCGGAAAGTCGCATTGCAAAACGATTTCCGGTATGGGGATAGCCTAATCACCAGCGCCGTCGTCATGGCCAATCGCTTTTGCGATCCGTTGTAACCAGCGATTCTGCAAGTCACCACGAGACGCCACGATAACCAGACGGGCTTGCGCCCGACTCAGGGCAACGTTTAACAAGCGCGGACCCTTGTCGTCGTTATTGAGGAATTCAGTGCTGGCGAGAACGCAATCGAAGATGACGGTGTGAAACTCTGATCCTTGTGCGCGATGCACCGTGCTAACCTTCACCGCCGAGATGCCCTTCCTGCGCAAGTTGCCCTTCAGAACGCTACGTTGTGCTCGGAAAGGACAAAGGACGGAGATTTGATCAGGAGATAGCGTCTTGAGTAGTCTGGTGACCAGTTCGCCAATGAAATCGGCGGATTCGAACCGCACCGGACCACCGTAATTGCTATTGAACATTCCTTCTTGCTGGCAGAGATGGAGATGTACGTTCTTCCGTCCCATCGGCGCCACGTCGCGCACAACTCTTTCCGCACGCCAGATTGGATTGGCTTCGCAGTCCTCGGCGACCATGAGCTTGCCGTCATAAAAGACGTTGCCTACAACATCGCAGATTGACTCCTCCATTCGTCCCTGCTCGTTTAACAGGCACGTTCCACGCTCAGTCTTGTGGACAAACATCGACCGTCCGAGCCACTTTCTAGCCATCGGATGCTCGGATTGGACAACAGGAGCAAGCTGTTTGTCGTCCCCCGCGAAAATGACCTGCTTGCCCAAAGGAGCCAACGCCAAAGCGTGAGCAAGGCTCGCTTGGCTGGCTTCGTCAAAAACCACCAGATCGAAGGGTCTACGGTCGTAAAGAGCCTCGAAGCTGTACGCCGCGCCCGTCGTCGTCAACGCGGCAAGTTGCGCTTGGTCGATTGGGTTCGGAATTTGTGATCTGAGGCTCTTGACCTGGTCCTTCCATGCCGCATAAGCCACAACATCTGTCGGATCGGGCATCTTGGTTTCGAGATCGGCTAGGCGGCGAATCAAGTTCTCGTCTGGGGTCGGAAGGAGGTGCTCTCGTCTTTTGTATTTGGACGCAATAAAGTGGTGGCCAATGCGCAAGCACTTCTTCCGCAGGCTCGCAGCCACGCGGCTGGACGCCGAGAGCCTCTCAAGATGCTCATCCACTGAAATGAGTACCAGATCGACAGCAACGTTCGTCGTGGATAGAAGGAGAACCTTAGCTGTCGGTCGTTGACAGAGATAGTGGGAAACCATCGCGCCGAGCGTATAGGTCTTCCCAGTTCCCGGTGGTCCCCACAGAAAACCATGCTCTCGCTTTAGCAGCCCGAATGCTCGTGTTTGAGCAGCGCGAAGGCCCGGGAAGCCCTCGATTCGATCAACCTCCTCTAGATCGGATAGCTGGGCTTCGGTTACCTTATAGAGCCATCCCAGACCCTGCGTTGCCCAACTCGAACTCTCCCAGCAATCGCGCAGTGCTTCGAGATAGCGTGGCGGGTATATACGAATCTCCTGCCCCTTTTGAGGAGGTGGGCTACTCAAGTACCGAATGTTCAATTGATCGGTGTCAGGAATGACGGAAAGCACGTCGGCGGCGCCGGAGGATGGCCCTCCCCACCAAGCAGCAGCGCCTTCGAGCGATTCGTCCAGCGAACTGGAGGCATTCATCGGCTTGACAACAACCTTCCAAATGTTTGCCTGCTGTGAAAGATCGCTTACTCGAAATCTAAGGAACTTGGACGCAATGCGTAATTCCTCTTCAATTGCATCAAGGACTTCTGTGATGGACTCGGCGATACTCGCAACCGACATAATCTCTCGCATGTGGGCGCTTGGCTGGAAAGCGTCAGGAGCAGCGCAACCCATGAGAGTATCGAGGCTGGCGAAAAGGCTCAAGTACCGACGCACACAGCGTTGTGATCAGCGCATATTTTAAGCGGATGTGCTTACCATTGCATGAGTTACAGGAGCGTATTTGGTGCTGCCACGCACTTAAGAGCCTCTTCTCTTTCGGGAATTCAATGGATCATTGTGGTTGACCCCAGTTCTCAAGCATTGTTGATGCGTAGAGCATGTCATGCAAAGTATTTTGCGTACGGACTCGAGGCCGACATTTTCCTCTCGCAGCGATGGGCCGAACGCAAACGGAAGATTCTCATCATCGTCCCAGCCAGTTTGCGAAAGTAGTGGCATCAGGAGCTGTCGGAGAAATTCTTCCTGCCTTCAGTCATCCTGGAGACCAAGACATTCAACGAACAGATTCGGTCTGGAAACCTCAATCCATTCAACCGCTCGGAGATCGTGCTCTGCTCATGGAGTTTGCCGGGCATTGCCAAGATTCTCTGGCAACGAAGCATGTGAGTCGTTTCCATCTTCAGAACTTCCAGCCAATTCGCAATGTATGCAGCGTTGCCTTCTCGAGGTTCCTGGTCAACTCTAGGTCAGCACACAGAAAAGCAGACCCAAGCTCTGCAACGAGTTCCTCACACGCATAGCCGGTTTCTGCCCAATGCGCTGGTACTACCTGTTGGAGAGTTCCTCGGAAGTGCGAACTTGAGGGTCCCCCAACTGTTTTGACTTCAGTGTACAATAGGTCAACCACTTCCTCTGCAGGGTTCCTCCCATGCTGTTGCAGTTTTCCCTTATTTCCGCCTTGGAGCAAGTCCCACTGGAGGTGTCTGATGTCCGCCCAAGCAGCCAATCTTCTTCGGTCCCTGTCGAACGCCGCATGGTCCGCCGCTAGAAATATCAATTCAATCTTGCCGGCTGGCAACTTGCCTCAGCCATCTTGGGCCCCCGCCCCGCTTCCGAAGAGTTCGGAGAGGGCTCCCATGACGATGGGTGTTCCAAGGAGAACGCTATCTCTCTGTCCCGAATGCAATCGTGAGGGAGTCGAGGCCGTGACAAGAGGCGAATCGAGTGTGGACGATGTCAGGGAACGGCCCGGAATTATCGCGGCAGAGATTATTGAGGAAGCAGGGCGCATCCTCATGCGCAAGGCCTGCGAGAAGCATGGGCCGTTCGAAGATGTGCTTTCGAACCATCCTGCTTTTTTCCGGCGAATGGAGAGCCTCGGCTTTGGCCAGGACTTCAAGTGCGCCGGGGACGAAGCGGTTCACAATCACGGCGTGAACAGCATCAGGACAGGTCGCGGCACATATTTAATCGTTGACCTCACCAACCGCTGCAACATGTTCTGTTCGCCCTGCTACATGGACGCCAACGGCGCCGGCTACGTCCATGAATTGGACATGCAGGATGTAACGGCTTTGTTTGAAAGGGCGAGATCCTTCAAGCCTCAGCGAGAGATCAACGTGTTGTTCTCCGGTGGGGAAGCAACGTTATCGCCGATATTCCTGGACGCCGTGCAACACGCCAAAAGCGTCGGCTTCCACCGGCTCCATGTGGCGACCAACGGAATTCGCTTCGCTCAAGAGGGAGATTTTGCCGACCGGGCGCGGGCTGTCGGACTTCACGGGGTTTACCTGCAGTTCGACGGGATCACTGAAGAGAAGAACAGTCACCGCGGAATCGGCAACTACATGGAGCTGAAGCTCCGTGCGCTCGACAATATCGCTGCTGCCGGCATGAAGACCACACTCCAGGTGACCGTGGTGAACGGGCTGAATAATGATGGGATTGGCGACATCATCCGATTCGTTGCAGATCACATCGAGAAGATCCACGGAGTCATCTTGCAACCGGTGATGTTCTGCGGCCGAGATGAAGACATTTCCGCGGACGAGCGCTACGCGAAGCGGTATCCGGTTTCACAAATCGCATACGACTTGCAGGCTCAAACTTCGTTCGGATGGGAACCGATGCGTGACTGGTTCCCCGTCTCTGCCTATGGAGCTTTCGCCCAGTTGTGCGACATCCTCCACCCAAATGCTGAGCTGGGGAGTCTGTTCAACGACATACATCCCAACCACGGCATGTTCTCCCCGATTCTGATCAACGCCCAAACGAAGGAGATCGTGCCAGTTGCCAGGTTCTTTAACGTGGAGCAGTTCCTCAAAGACATCATCGAGATCGCCGACTCTGGCAGGCGGCTGCCGATTAGCAAATCGATGGTCTCCCTATCCTTGGCACGGAACTTCGACCCTGATAATGCACCTTTAGGTTTTGGTACCAGGCAGCTCCGCGAATTGCTTCAGGACTGCGTCTATCGGGTGGCTGGCAGCGGGCCCGATTGGTCAGAGCGAGCCTATGCCTACGATGGCGTATGGAAGCTTGTGATGGTCAGCCCCATGGCCTTCCAAGATGCCTACAACTACGACCTGTCGCTGATCTCCAACTCGAGCACTCCAGTGGCGACACAGGAAGGTGAAATCAACTTCTGTGCCTATAACGGGAGCCGCTGGCGGAGGATTGTGGAACTCCTCCACCAGACGGCGAGCTTGCCCGAATGGAATAGGTCGCATAGCCGGCACCCTATCTACGCCAAGGGTAAAGAGGTGGACCTGGGTTGCCGGCGGGTTCCACAAACAGACCTCGTTCAGACAGACCTCGTTCAGATAGATCATCAGCACACGGTTTGAGGCTCATGCCAGAGGTTCCAGGACGGCTTCCCGGTTTGAGGTAAGCGTCAGACGAAATTCATATTTGGATTGCGGATGCGACGTCCCGCGTGCACCGCACTGATGAGGGTAGGGAGTTTTGCAGGGGTGCAAAAGCCACGTTAGGTCAAGTCGGGTAGCTCTGTTTCGACAATCGAAAGAATCGCGGCCAAGCGCGGGTTGCGCAACTAAAACAAAAGCTGCAGTTGGCTGAGCTGAAGGTGGCGAGTTTGGAAGAGCGGCTCCGGCAAACGCTCGGCCCATTCAATGGAAATACTCCAACCCTTCTCGCCGCCTACGTGGTAACGAATTCACTGCGACAGTCCACTAGCCGTAATCGCGTCCGCGATGTTCTCTGCCTGTCTGGTCAAATCGCTTAGTTCGGGCGTTGAGGCGAGGACACGCCTTCAGCGTTCAACTTTTTCGCGATGCGGACAAGACTGTAGTGAGGATCTCAGCGAAACAACTCTGTCATCCCGACCGAAGCGCAGCGAAGCGAGCGTAGTGGAGGGACATCGTGTCTACACAGGTACACAATGGCGTCGTCCCGAGCACATCCGCCCAAGGCGCGATCAGCGGAATCGCGCGCCCTCTTCCCCTTCTTCCACATCCGCCATCCGCGCCAGCCGCGCGCCCAGACTGCTCCCACCGCACAGTTTGAAAAATCCCCAATAGAAGCAGACCACAAAAGCACAAGCCCCGGCGAGCAAGGTAAACGGCCATCGCGGCAGCTCTCGCGTCACTACCAGAAAAACCAGCGCGAACAGCAGCAGCCCTGCCACCACCACCAGAGAATTCACCGTCCACGCCAGGCTCGCGCCCGAGAGCGGCTGCGAAAGCCAATCATTCTCGACTTCAGATTCCGAAACTTCCGAATCCCTGTGCGGCGAAATCAAATCATAGTTCGGATCAGAAACGTTCGCATCAAGAGCGTCGTGATCAGAAGTGCCCGTCTCAGGATTTCGCTCCGCCCGCGTCGGCAGCTCGATCACTTTCACCGGAGCGGCCGAGACCATCAGACCATCATCTTCCGGCGCGACCAGTTCCCCGCTCCAGGACGACGAACCCCTCTTTCCCTCGCGCAGCCGCGACTCGACGAACATGGTCCGCTCACTTTCCGCGTGCGGCCCGGCACCTTCGAGAAGGTTGCCAAAAATCCATTCGTCGATCTGCCGGGCTGTCTTCGGCGCCAGATCCAGAAACCGAATGCCGCATTGCCCGGAAAACGTCGCCCACACGACTTCCCCGCGAGTTTCCACTCGCACCCGCGGAGAGCGCAGTTCGAAGCGAACCCGCAATTGCTGCTTCGGCCGCACCGCGGCCACAACCTGCACTCCCATGCCCTCGCGCGTCAGGTTACGGACGATGCCGCCGTTTCCCTGATCGAGCGTTACGTAGGTCAGCGTGCGCAGATCGTGCCGGTAGTGAGTTCGCTCTTGCTGCGCCGGAGAAACTCCTGCATCCATACCTGCACCGAGAGGGGAACGCCTGGTGGAACGGGCCTGTTTCTGAAATCTTAATGCTTCGAATATTGGCGTCTTAGTAACTCGGCTGGTTCCGGGACCCTCGGGTAGCAGTTCTTTGTCATCCTGAGCGAGCGCCGCTTCTGCGCGAGTCGAAGGAAGCGCTGTGGAGAGAACATGTGTCTGCGCGCCGACCACACCTGCGTCATCCCGAAGTGCGGCGTTTTGGGTAGACCCTCGACTTCAGTCGGGGGCGGCGAAGCCGCCGCGCGAGGGATCTCCCTAGAACACTCTGTCATCCCGACCGAAGCGCAGCGCCAGCAAGCGCAGTGGAGGGACCCTGTGTTCCCCCCCAGCCGGCGCGAGGAGGAGTCGATTGGGAATCTCGCGTGCATCAAAACTCAAACTCTCCCACCACCGACACTGGCTAAGCTGGCGTCCCCAACAGCATCTCCCGCACGCTTCGTTCTGACGCCTGCACAATCTTCACCACTTCGAACACAATCACGGTCCCGTAGGTAACGGCAAGCCACACCGCTACTGCTTCGATCGGCAGATTCGACCACGCTCCGATGAACACGCCGGTCATCTCCGACGGCTGATAGTTCCACCAGCCGTACGGCAGCGCCAGCGTTGCCTCCCACAACATGCTGATCAGTAGGATGATGAACATGGTTAGACTTAGCGCGCGCCAGTTGATGAAACGTTCGCTCGCAGGAAAGAACCCCACCGACGGAGTCAGCCCGCCGGCAACCAGCACAATGAAGTATCCCGGCAAGCCCTCAGGAACGGACGAAAACCATTTCTTGTAGCCGATCGCGAGAGCGATCAAGCCCACGCCCACCATCACCGACGCGGGATGAAACCGCAACAGTCGATCGAGCGCGCGCGATTCCGCGCGATAGTCTTCCACCGTATAGGCGGCCAGCCAGTACTCGCTGAACCAGATGTAAAGCAGCAGAATCGTAATGAATCCGGTCAGGTAAAAGAAATACTCCTCGATCGGCACCCATTGCCCAAGCGCCGGAGCCACAATCTGCAGCGTAGCCCTGGCATCAGGAAAACGGAAAAACCTGTGGGCAAAGAAAAAATCGAGCGCGCAGCCCAGAGGAACAAGAATGAGGATCGTCCACCCAAAGGCGCGTCGCGGAATTTTGCGATCCTCGCTGGGGAGAAACCACAGCGCAATCGCGGCGCTCGGCACAAGAAATAACAGCAGGCTCCACGTATAACCGTGAGGCGACGGATTCTCCCCGACGCTGAGCGTTCCCGGAGACCGCACGGAATGCAGCGTCACCGCGGCGGGCACGATCAGCATCGCCAGCATGCCAACCGTGATCCAGGCGGCCACGCCAGATTTCGCACTCCCATCCCTGCGCGGTCGATTCATTTTCAAATTCTCCATGCGTCATCCCGAAGCGCGGCGCCTTCTTCCGCCAATCTGTCATTCCGGCGCGCGAGCCCAGCGAAGGATGCCTTTGCCGATGTCATTCCGAACCGGCGCGAAGCGGCGGTGAGGAACCCGCTTCAGGGCGCTGGATGCATCCCGACCGCAGCGCAGCGCCAGCCAGCGCAGCGACCTTCTGTACCACTTATTGTTCGCTCTGTCATGCTGAGCGAGGATTGAGCCCCGGCCTTGCCGGAACCCAACCGCAGTCGAAGCATCCCCTACCCTCTAACCCACTCCGTCGTCCCGAGCTGGCGGTAGCGCCAGGCATTCTACTCCTGCACCAGCGAAATTCCTTGCCCCTCCTGCCACTGTTCAGAAATCCGAAAAGGGCCCAAGATAGGGGTTACCATCGGACATGCCCGAAGGGTCAACCACCAGTAATTGAAACCGGAGGCGAACCCCGATAAGTTAAAGATGAGCCGCGTCTTAATGGCGACTACCAGCACAAATCCAGAAATTGAAGTGACCTCCGACCGCGCATGGCCGCGCGATGCCGCGTCGCATTCCCCAGCGCAGAACGCAGGGCAGAGCACAGGGCAAAATTTAGATCAGCCGTTTTCCACCTCCGCCGGCTCCCCACGCGACGCCTTACAGGCCCTGCTGGCATTTTCCGCCTTGCACGAGCAAGTCCGGCGACGCCGCGCTCTCGCCTCCAAACATCGCGTCTTCGATCAGGGCTCCGCGGCCGCCGAATTTGAAGCCGCGGAGTTCTTCGTCCTCGATGAAGTTTTGCAGCTGGTCGCCGAACGCGCCGTCGCCATCACCGGAGCAGATGGCGTCGCTATCGCAGTCGCCGAAAACGACGAGATCGTCTTGCGAGCCGCCGCCGGCACCGTGCGGCCCGATCTCGGCGCCCGGATCGACCGCGATTCCGCCTTCTCCGGAGCCTGCTTCCGCAGCGCTCAAATCATCACCTGCGACGATACGGAAATCGATCCGCGCGTGAATCTGCAAGCCTGCCGCAAGCTCGGCGCGCGATCCATGACTGCCGTGCCACTCTGCGGGCGCCGCCGCGTCATCGGATTGCTCGAAGCATTCTCCGCCGAGCCCTTCGGATTCAACGACAGCGATACCGCCAGCCTCACACTCCTGGCCGAACTCGTTGTCGGCGCACTCAAGCCCGAAGACGAAGACCGCTTCGCCCACTCGGCGCAAGTCGCCACGAAAAAATTGCAAGCGGGAGCGACCGCCGCAACTCCAACGCACTCGACCCCTGCAGCGCCCGTCATAGCTCCTTCAGTTCTTCCGATTGCGACTCCAGTTAAGCCGGCCTCAACTTTGAGCGATGTGCCGCCGCTTGCAGTCGCCCCCGCGGCTCCAGTTGCGCCAATCGAAAAAATTCCCGCGACTGCCTCCCCGGCGGCCACTCCCGTCGCTTCTTCGCCGGTCGTTGCCTCGACACCTGCCATTCCCTCGATCACGACTCAAAAAAGCGTAAGCGCCAAGCCTGATGCCATCCAGGCGCCGCCCGCTACGCCAACAACGAAAACGCAGCCCACAATCGCGCACACGCCTCCGAAACAAAAATCCAACGAGGCGCTGGTCGCGGCGGCCATCGGCACTCGTCTCATTGAAGCTCCCGCACCTGAACCGAAATCCGAGTCGATCTCTGCCCCATCCGCCGAAACTGCACCGCTGCTTACCTTCGGCCAAGCCACATCCAATGAGGAAAAACACCGTCCCTTCATGCTGGTGCTTCTCGTCTGCATTGTCGTGGCCACTGCGTTTGCCGGAGGAGTCTGGTGGAAGCTGAAGACGGCGCAACTCGGCAGCGCCATGGTGACGCAGCCAAAAATTGAAGCCGAAAAGAAAGACGAAAAACTCGCCGCGCCCCAAAAGGATCTTACGCAGGCTCCCGTCCCCGCAGCGCCCGACCTGAATTCCGCCACGCAACCCAATGACGAATCAGCCGACGAAGTCGCCGACGACAATTCTCCCGCCAGCGCTCAGGAGATGTCGAAGTTCCCGCGCGTTACCGGCATTCGTCACTGGTCGTCCGCCGATTCAAGCACAGTCGTGCTCGATCTCGAAGATCAGATCCAATACGAAGAACATCAGATTTCCAAACCCGAGCGCTTCTACTACGATCTGCGCGATACCCAACTCGCCGCAGAGCTCGCGGGAAAATCGATCGAAGTTGGCGACGCATTCCTGAGCCGCATCCGCGTCGCCCAGCCCGTCACCGGCATCACGCGGCTCGTGCTGGAAACCAGGGCCGGCGCAACCCTGGCGCATCCCGGCGTGAGTCTCGAGCCCGACCCCTATCGGCTGGTGATTCGCCTGAGCAAGCCGGGTTCGGAACCGAAAACCGTGAACCTGTTCCCCAACGCTCCCGAAGCGGAGAAAAACAAGCTCGCCATCGTCGTTCCTCCGCCCACCAAAGAAGACCTCGCCCTGCGCGCGCGTCTGCCGAAAATGCGCATCGTCGTTGACGCCGGTCACGGGGGATGGGATCTCGGCACCGTCGGCAAGCGCGGACTGCTCGAAAAAGATCTCGTCCTCGAAATCGCGCAGCGCCTCGGCAAGCTCCTCGAATCACGCCTTGGCGCCGACGTGATCCTAACCCGCAACGACGACAACTACATTCCGCTCGATCAGCGCGCCGAGATCGCCAACCAGGCGCAGGCCGACCTGTTCATCTCCGTCCACGCCAACTACAGCGATCTGCCTTCCGCCCGTGGCGTCGAGACCTACTACACCAACTTCTTCTCCGCGCCGGGAGTCAAAGAAATCAGTGCGAAAGATTTTCCAAAAATGAGCGGCGTGAAAAGTACGGTCGCGCCCACCCTGACTGCCGGCGCGCTGCACGACAAGATCGAGCAGTCCCGCCGCCTCGCCGCCAGCGTGCAGCGATCGCTCTACGGAATCTTGTCGGCGCAGAATCCCGGTCTTCGCGACCGCGGCATCAAAGAAGCCGGATTCGTCGTGCTCACCGAAAGCGCCATGCCCGGAATTCTCGCCGAAGTTTCCTTCGTCTCCAGTCCCACCGACGAGCAGAAGCTGCGCTCTGACGGCTACCGCGAAGAAATCGCCGAAGCGCTGTATCACGGCATCGCCCGCTACGCCGCCGCCAATTCAAAAGGCACCAAAGTCGCGAGCGCGACAAAATAACTTCCTGTCATTTGAACGGATTCACAATCCGCACGCCGTCGATTTCCCGCGCATTCTGCATGTCTTCCGAAAGCAGCACAGAACATCCGCCTTGCTTGGCAGAGCGGACAATCATCGCATCCCAGAAGCTGATTCCGTGAAGCCGATGCAGATCGATCGCGGCGATAACATCGTTCGCTTCAGGGACGACTACGTCGAATCTCGAGAGCAGCTCGACCTTTCTCCGCGCATCGCGCGCATCTATTTGCAGCTTGCGCGTGGCCGTGACGAAATACTCCTGCAGCACTTGCATGGAAACCACCCCGGTCCGCGCACGACGATGTTCGTTGAAAAGTTCCACCGCGCGGCGTTGCTTGGCGGTGTCCTGCCGATCGTCCGCGTAAACGAGAACGTTTGTGTCGAGGAAGCTGCGAACCGGCATGCTAGCGGCGCTCGTGAACCTCGTCGCGGTTGAATCGCCAGCCGCGAGAATGGCCTTTACCGGAAAGCCGGCCGAACTCCCTTATGTCCTGCTCGGCATCGTCTTCCCCGGCGACACTCTTGAGATAGTCTCGGATCAACTGATTCAGACTCTTGCCCAGCGCCTCGGCCTTCTTGCGGGCACGGGCAACCAGCTGCTCGTCGATAGAAAGCGTGACATTCATTAGCACATTATATGTGTGCACATGTTATGTGTCAACCAGCTTATGTCGCAATCAATAACTCGATGTCATTCCGAGGAGCCCAGCGACGAGGAACCTGCTTTTGCATCTCATTCCAAAAGAAGCCCCCACCACGACCCGCCATCCCTACTTCTGCCCGCTCTCCTTCACATACCCCGCACTCAACGTCCCTTTGCTCTGCGCAATCGGCAGCAGCGTCGGATAGAACTGCACAAACGTCGTATCCACCGCCGCATGCTCGGCGTGGCAGCTGTAGCAGGCCATGTCGGCCGGCACCATCTTCGCCGTCTTGACATTATCAAAAATGAAGAACGCCCACTTCCCCGCAAAACGCGCCTCGTCCTTCACATGCACCTCGATCCCCATCGTTTCCGTGCCCTGATAGTTCCCTTTCTGATTAATCGATCCCTTCCCCTCCGCCATGCGGCCCTCGAGCACCAGCATCGTCTTGTCGGGCCACGTCCCCGTTTCAAGAAATCCCTTGTATGCCTCAGGATTGACAAAAACATTGTCGAACATGTGGTGATCGGGCGATGCGTTCGGGCTGTAACTCATGTCGAAGCCCGTCGTCAGATACACCCACTCGCGATAGTTCTCCGGCAGTTTGAGTTGCGCGTCGCTCGTGTATTCCGGGCCGGATACCGGCTTCGGCCCCCGCAACGCCGACCGCAGGATCACCATCGGGCTCAACAAAACCAAGGCAAACAGCACAGTGCTCGCTTTCTTGTTCATTGATCTCTCCACGCTCGACAGTTCATTGGGAGTGGAACAGCCGGGGGTTTACGATCTCGCAGCGTGATCGTCGCTGCAAGAGACGCACATCGGCCCTCGCCGTGAGCAGATTCTTGCCAACATAATCGAAATCACTTCGACGACGGCGCCCACGCGTCTGCCAGCGATCGCCCGGATTGCATCTGTTCCGGCGTTATCTTGGCCGACAGTTCTTTCAGCGCCTTGTCGCTGTGTTTGTATCCCGCGCGCTCGGCGAGCGTGAGCCACATGCACGCCTTGGAATAATCGGGCTTATCTCGCTGGGCCAGTCGTTCCCCGAGTTCGAATTGCGCTTTCGCCAGTCCCTGGTTGGCGGCTCGTTGCAGATAAGTTTCGCCAAGGCTGTTGTCCTTGCCCATTTCGCTTTCGCCCTTGAACAACTCGTGCGCCATATCGAGCTGCGCCTTGGCGTCGCCGGAGTCGGCTTTCAGCTTCAGCTCGGCAATCTTGCTGCCAGTCCGGCCGTATAAATGAAAATCCACTTCAATGGTAATTTCGGCGCGAACCGGTTCGCCATCCTTACGGGCAGGCTCGAACCGCCACCGCTGCACCGCCGCAATCGCTTTTTCGTCAAGACCCATGCCCAGCGAGCGGGTCACGCGAATGTGGCTCGGCATCCCGTCTTTTTCAACGATGACCGCCAGCGTGCACACTCCCTGGTATCCAGCGGCTCGTGCTTCATTCGAGAACTCCGGCTCCGGCATGGAAACCGCACGCGGCGGAGTTATGCCACTCATCGCCTTGTAGACATGGTCGCTTTCATCCGCGTCCGAGGTTTGCGCACCAGCCGTACCGGCCAGCGCAAGACTGAGAAGCACGAGAATTATTTTTCCTCGGCGTAGCACGCTCCACCTCCAGCGCGACACAGGCGTCCAAGTTTACCCGAAAAGTTCATGCGCCGTGCCGGGTGCCGGGTGCCCAACCCTACGCGGTTTTCGTAGGGTGGGGATTTTTACGTTGCGAGTCGGATTGTGTGGGACCGGCCACTCTGGTCCGGCCAGGCTGCGCCCAGGCGTCCCTAAGGCCCGCAAAGTTTTCCACAGCCTTCCACAGGCAATCTATGTGACGAACAACCTTTACTGAGAATTTTCCTTGCTCCAAATTGGAACCATGCGCGCAATGTCCACTATCTCGACAACGACCCACCAGCAGAGCGCATCCTCGCCCGCCCGTCTCCTCGCCCCCTCCGCCAACCGCCATGTTTTCAATATTTTGCCTATAAACCCTTCCTTCCCAAAGATTTACCGGAAATCGCGGCAATCTGCCTGCACTAAGTCATTCGTTACCAATATCTTGCGCGCAAGCACCAAAAAAATGTAGAGGTGTCTCATGACAGTCATTCCCGTTTGCAAGCACATTAAGGTCACCGGAATCCGTTGCGGCTCTCCCGCTCTTCGCGGAGAAGATTACTGCTACTTCCACCAGCGCATGATTCCGCGGCATCAAAGGCCCCAACTCGCGCCTCTGCGAACTCGCCCTCCTCGAAGACGAGGAGGCCATCCAGGTCTCCATCATGGAAATCATCAATGGCCTTCTCCGCGGCACCATCGAGGTCAAGCGCGGCGAACTCGTTCTCCGTGCCCTCAACACCGCCGTCCGCAATTCCCGCCGCGTCCGTTTCGCCAACGCCAACGGAATGATCCGCGAACTCCCGCAATACGCCGACTCCGGCAATCCTCCTCAGGATGCCACGTCCGAAGGGTGAGAGATTCGAGCGCTCGAAGGGAAACCATGAAAACGGAAACACCACGGGTTCCTTCACCAATCGCAGGCTGTTTCTCGGCGGTCTTTGCGAGAAGTGTTCCTTCGCGACCTTGCCGGAGGCGGTTTCTGATTTTCGCGTCCAAGCGCCGAAAGCCAACGGCGCTACTTCACTCCGCCGTACTTTTCCAGCCACTTCAACTCTTCGCGCACCTTGATCTTTCCGTGCCACGGATTTTTGGAGAGCGAGTGGCCCTCACCGGGGAAAATCAGCAGCGCGTTCGGAATGCCGAGCGAGTACAGCGCGTGCTCGAGCAGATAATCTTCCAGCACCGCCACGCGGATGTCGTCGGCGCCCGCGACCATGTGCGTGGGCGTGCGGACTTTGTCGATCTGGAAAATCGCGGCCTCGTCGTGATAGCGCTGCTGCGCCTCCCACGGACGTCCGCCCAAAAAATAGGCGTCGTCATACGTCGTGTCGTCGTTGCCCCAGTTCCCCACGTGCTCCACCGCGCCCGCGCCCGTCACCGCCGCCTTCCAGCGCGTGGTCTGCGTGATCAGCCAGTTGGTCATGTATCCGCCGTAGCTGTAGCCGCCGACCGCGAGCCGCTCGGGATCGGCGATGCCGTCTTTCACCAGCGCATCAACCCCTTCAAGAATGTCTTTGCCCGGCCGCGACACGATCTGCGGAACGATTTCCATAAGAAACTTGTCGCCATATCCGGTCGAGCCTCGATAGTTCGGCTCGAACACAAGCCATCCATTTGTAGCCGCGAGCGCCGCCCACTGATACCAGTCGGCCTCGAAGTGATTGCCGTCGGCATCCGCCGGCCCTCCATGAATGAACGTGAACATGGGCAGGTGCTTCGCCTCAAATTTTCCCGGAGGATAAACCAGCATGCCCTCGACCGTGGTGCCGTCGTCAGCCTTCCACTGGTAAGGCTTGCCTTGCGGCAGATCGCGCTCGGTGAAAAGTTTGTTGAAAGAAGTAATTGCGCGGGGCTTATCGATCTGGTTTGAGCCTTCCGCAAGATACACTTCCTCGGCCTGGGTAAGAGTTGAATAAGTAAACGCGACGCGCGGAGACCGTGATACTGTACGTACCTCTTCGTAAGTACCTCTCTGCCCATGCATAAGATGCAGCGAGCCGGAAGGGCTATCTGCCGTGTACATCTGAACCTCGGTTCCCAACCGCGCAGTAACAATCACGCCATTGCCATAAACGTCATAGCGGACAATCTGGCCGTTAAAGTCTTTGGCCCACTGCTCGACTTTGCCCGTCTCGACATCCACCCAGTAGAGATGCGGCTGCAGATCGCGATACGCGCCGAAAACATCTCCGACTTCGACGCTGAAAAAGATGTGCCGGCTGTCCGCCGCCCAGCGCGGATTGATTTCAACCGCCTGATTCTTGGTAATGCGGCGAGGAGGAACGTAGTTTTGAATCGCCGACGGAGCGTGTGGGTTGACCACATAGATTTCTACGTCATCAACTTTCTCCTGCCGCTGATTGATCGAGTTGGTCAGAAACGCGAGCTTGCCGTCGCGGGAAACGAGCAGTTGATCCACCCGCAGCGGCGATGTAGTCACAGGCAGCGCGCCCGGCGTCAGATCCTCAGGCTCTTTTGCAACATTATCCGAATCGTCCTTGGATTTCGCCGGCGCCGCGATGTGTGCGGCAATCGCCGCCGGAACGTCGAGGACAAAAATGTCATCGCCGCGCTCCGCCGTGCGGTACTGCACCACATCTTTCCACTCTTTCTTGTAGTCGTCTTTCTGCTTCTTCGCCCAGGGCCCGCGTGTCGCGTAATAGATTTTCTGCGAATCCTCCGCCCAGGCAAACGCATGCACATCTTCCGCCCCTTGCGTCACCACGAATGCCTCGCCCCCGTCAGGCGAGATGAGATAGACCTGCGTCGCGCCTTCCTCTTTCGAGTCGGAATCGGAATCCGAGTCGGAATCGGCATCTCCACTTTTCTCGGCCGAAGTCTTGCGCTCAGAAAGAAAGGCAATCCACTTCCCGTCCGGCGACCATTTCGGTTCGGAGTCTTGCCCCGACTGCGTGAGTTGAATCAGCGAACCCGGCGCGCCGCCATCATTGTTCCCGTCGCGCCAGAGCCATAAATCCTTGCGGAAAATCTGCTGCTCCCAGTCGGCCCGCTCGGTGCCGATGACAACCGACTTGCCGTCGGGCGACATCTCCAGCGCATTGAAGCTGACGGCGTTGAAGAACTCGTCGAGCATGAGCTTCGGCTTGGCTTTGTTTTCGGTTTGCGCTTGAACAAAAAATGCGCAGGTAAAGAAAACTGCCACAACCGCAGTTTTATGGATTCGCATAGGTCCCCGGTGGGAAGAAGCGTTATACAACGCGGGATTGCTCCGCGGCAAGTTTGTGAGCGCCGGGTCCAAGCGAAACGCGTCGATCAACCCCGGAGCGCCAATCCAACGACCGCCATAGCATCCAGAGCAGCGCGGCGAATGCAGGCACGGAGAGTTGAAGATGCGTCCATTGCGTGAGCGGTCCGAACAGCGGCAGAAGGAAGGCAAGATACAGAAGCAGTTTGATCCAATCGAGCCGATCGTGATGAAGACGCTGCGCTGCCTCGCCTGAAATCCAGTCCGCAAGCAGCAAAAATGCGGGCGCAACCACCAGCAAGTCGTACACGAACAGATGCGGATTCACCAGCACCGCGGCCAGAATGAGCGACGAAAACCGCACCGGCAAATCGGCAGAAGACTTCCACGTAGCGGCAGCAATGGCAATGACGACCATCGAACTCAGAACGTAAAGGCCGAGCGCCGTCTGCGGCCACGGTATCAGCAGAGTCCAGAAAGCCCGCAACGAATGCATTTGCACGTCGGCCATCGCGGGCTCGGCAAGTCTCATCCATCGCGACAGGTGGACCATGGTGCCGAAGTAGTCGCGCAAAACCGATGTGCCGAAATACATCCATGTGAGCCCAAGCTGCGCTGCGCCTGAGACGATCGTCCCGGCCACCGCGCTCCTTGCGCGCGCCAGCAGAAAGACCAGAGGAATGGCAATCAGAAACTGCGGTTTGAACACGAGAAGACCCAAAGCAAAGCCGCCGAGCCAATTGCGCTTCGCCCTAAACGCAAGGAACGTTGCCGCGAAGCAGCCAAGCAGAAGCACAGAGATTTGCCCACGCACGAAAAAGTGGAAGAACGGCGGAAAGGCGAGGGTCGCAATGATTACGAGTGATCCACGATCGCGCAATCGAGCACACCGCCGCCAGATCACATAGACACACGCGAAATATGCAGCGACGGAGAACGCAACCCAGACCCGCGCAGCTACGGGAAACGACAGATGCGCGAGCGGAACGAAAAGCAATCCGACCTGTGGCCCGTACACGGTCGGCAATCGAACCGTCGTAGGATGGCTTGGATTGTCGGGGTAAACAATCGCCCGCATTTCATCGAACGCCACCTGCTGATCGAAGAGTTGGCTGGTGCGGCCTTCTGCAATGAGGCGGGCAGAAATATAGAACTGAAGAAAGTCCTGAAACTTTATATTTCCCGCGCGGTCAAACAAGCCGGGCGTAGCGAAGTCCACCGCGCAAACTCCCCAAAGGCAAACGGCAAGCACGATGGCGTGAGCACGAATCCGGCGCGGCGTCAGCCACGTCGCAGCGGACCTGAGCCATTCGCTCGTCGCCCATGCACTCATGGCGCGGGCTCGGAGTTCTTTAGCGCCTCGTCCAGCGTCTGCCCGGAGTGTGGAGCGCTCTGCACCAGCCGCCAGCCGTCATCGAAATCACGGAACGCCACCACGCTGCGATAATGCAGTTCGCTGGAGTAGAGCGCGTCTCCAATTTCGTTCATCGGCACCCATCTCCAGGTAAATTCCACGTCGGCGACATTGCCCTGCTTGCTGATGCCGGTGACCGCAATCAGACTTCTGCGCGCGACTGGAATGCTGATCGCCGGCCGTGCTGCCTGTTCCGAGGAAACAAATGCATGCACCGTCTCCACGCCCGATGGCGTCAGCATGATTTCCCAGCACGGCGGCGGGGCCAGCGCGGGCGTGCACGCAATCGTGTTGGCCGAGATCCAGCCGTGATGCTGCAACAGAAGATATTCCGACGACGCGTAGTCTTTGTTCGACACGATGCCGGTTTCGAGCACGAACTGCTGCGGCGCTTTGAACGCGTCAGAGGCAGAGATGAGATCGGTCGCAAGACGGCGCGTGAGTAAGTCGCGTGGAGTGCAGGCGGAACACAGAAGCACAACTATCCAGACCACGAGTAATTTCGCGCGCATGCCGTAAGCGGACGATGGAGCAGTCGAGATGTGCTCGGCTTCGACGGGCGAGGCGCCCGTCCCCACACGTTTCCCTACATATCTCATGGTCCCGACAGATTTCAATGACCTGTGATTGTAACGAAACGCGCGCGCTTATGCGGCAAGAAAGGATGGGACGCGATCTGACCGTCGAACTGCGCGGCCCAACGTCCCGGAATCTGGGAGGAGCAGCGCGGGCAACGGCCATCCGCCGCCACGCGGTAATCCTGAATGTGATAGCCATAGCGGCTGACCAGAGTTTCTCCGCAATGCGCGCAACGCGTATCTTCCCACTCGCCGACCATGCCGGGAAGATTGCCGGCATAAATGTAGCGCAGGCCGGCCTCGCGTCCGATTTTAACGGCACGAAGTAAATCTTCGGCATTGGTGCTGCGCGTGTCGTCCATTTTATAGTCGGCGTGAAACGCAGTGACGTGCCAGGGAATGTCAACGGAAATGCCCGCGACGAATTCCGTCAGCTGGCGCAATTCGTCGGGTGAATCGTTGAAGCCGGGGATGAGCAGCGTCACGATCTCGAGCCACAATCCCAGCGCATGAATGCGGCGAATGCTCTCGAGGATCGGTCCGATGCGTCCGCCGAGCTCATGGTAGTGGCGATCGCTGAAGCTCTTGAGATCGACTTTGTACAGATCGATCCACGGCCGCAGATATTCGAGCACTTGCGGCGTGCCGTTTCCATTGGAGACGAATCCCGTGAGCAGTCCCGCGGCTCTCGCCTCTTTGAACACAGCGACCGCCCATTCGCTGGTGATCAGCGGTTCGTTGTAAGTGCTGACCAGAACTTTCGCGCCTTGATCCAGCGCATCGCGCACCAAAGCTTCGGGAGAAATTTCGAGAGGAGGCGAAATGGCCTGCGGATCGCGCAGCGCCTGCGATGTCACCCAGTTCTGACAGTATCCGCAGTGCAGATCGCAGCCCAGCATTCCAAAGCTGTAAGCGAGCGCGCCGGGATAAGCATGGAAGAACGGCTTCTTCTCGATGGGATCACACTGCATGCCGGCCGTGTATCCCCACGGGACATACAGCGTTCCGCCGCGATTGAAGCGGACTTTGCAAACTCCCGGCTGGCCGTCAGGAATGGGACAGCAATGTCCGCAGGAGAAACAGCGGATGCGCCTGTTACCGAGATCTTCAATGAGCGCGGGATCAGCCTGATGGACCCGTTGATCGAGAATGTTGCGAAGGGCAGGCATAAAACGCTCTTTACGTATTTTAGCTCTTGTCCTGAAGCATTTCGTGATGGGTAGTGACTCAGTTTGGATTATTACAGCGGGAACCGGAAACCACGAAGGCCACGAAGGATTACGCTTGCGGCTTTTCCTTCGTGCCTCGCGTGATGGTGTGGAGTGGCGGATCGAGGCAGACTCACCGCCCGGCGGAGGGTTTCCAAGTGGGCATGTGCTGCTGCAGCCAGGCATCGGCTTGCTGCTCGATGGCGGCGGCCTGGCCGCGAGTCATGCCGGAGGCAAGAATGGCAGCGAGATCTTTATTCTGCTCATCGCCGCGGGCGCGGGCGAGCACGGTCCAGAAGTAGGCCTGATTGACGTTTTTGGCGACGCCGCGGCCGGCCCAATAAAGTGATCCCAACTTTGCCTGCGCGGCAAGATTGCCGTGCTCGGCGGCTTTGCTGAACCAGCGGAAAGCCTGTTGCTCATCACTCGTGATCTGATCTTTCTCATCGCCCTGAAAGTAGCGAAGTCCAAGAGCGTTCTCGGCCGCGGGGTCGCCGTTCTGGGCCATCTGTCTGAGTTGATCGAAATCGGCAGTCTCGACCGAAGGCGTCTCAGGTTTCGGCGCCTGCGAAGACGCGAGCACCGTTTCCAGGTGAACCCGGCCGCGCTCCTGAAGTTTCGCCTGGATCAACGGCGCTGAAAGATAACCGACCACACAAGAGATGGCGATGGCAATCAGGACGAGAAGAATCAGATGAGAGCGCGGCATGCGGATTCCGCCCGGTTTCTCTTCTGACTCCTGCTTGTTTTCTTCTCCCGGCTGCGAGGCAAACAACACGCTTCCCGGCTTGGGCTCGAAGCGCTCGACTGGCGGGGGTTCGAGTGGCGGCAGATTTTCGGCGCGAGCCGCGCGGTTGACCGCCATTACCACCATCTCAGCAAAGCGCTGCAGCACGCCTCCGTCGTTTTCAGAAAATGCATCGGGCTCCGACGAAAGCGCTTCAAGAATGCCAATCGATTTTTCTCCAACTCGCACCGGAACCGCGAGAATGGAGCGTATATCGAGGGCGCGGCAACTTTCGCGATCGACACGCGGATCGAGTTCGGCGTCATCGCAGCGCAGCAGGCGCCCGCTCTTGACGCACTCTCCGGAAAAACCTTCGCCCACGTGCAGGCGCGCGCCGACCGGCGGCGCGATCTCGCCTGAACTGGCGCGGCACTCCATGAAATTCTCATCGTTGCCGGCAAGAGCAATGGCCGTGCCAGAAGCGCGCACCAGCGTTTCGCTGCGCGCGGCAATCATTTGCAGGGCGCCAACCAGATCGGATCCCAGCGCCTCCACTTGCCTCTGCACGGCGCTCACCGCCGCGAGCGTATCGGTGTAGCCCGGCAGCGCAGGAATGTGCAGAGCAGCAGAAGAAGCGGCCAGCGCGGCATCATCCGCGTTGGCTGCGCCGGCCATGGCATTCAGGAAAAGCCATTCGCGCAAACGGAACAGCGAGACTGGAGACAGATCACAAAAATGCAGCCCGGTAAGGCCGGCCGTGCTCGACCAGATCACCTTCGCGGTGGTGTAAATCTGTCCATCGCACTCGGCAAGGTCGAGACAGAGATCGACGCGGCGGTTCAATTCCAGCGGCGCGTTGCACTGCATGGCCACGCCGTCTTCGCTGATGTTGATTATCTCGTGCAGATCGAGCATCGCGCTTTGCGATTGCGCCGCGAAGCTCGCGTAGGCAGGCGTCTGAATTTTATGGCGCACACGCCGACGGCGATTTGGAACGGATGACTGAAGCGCCGGGTTTCTGGCTGCCATGGGGAAGGGCCCAAACTGAATGCTCCAATATTACCCCGAGGATTGTGGAAAAGTAAGCGGGAATTGAAAAATGAGAAGGACACCCGTTGAAACCGGGAACTGCCCGTCCCGGCGGCCGATCACCCTGCCCGGCGGAGGGTCTGAGCCTTATGCAGGGTCGAGATGCGCGAGATGGCGGCGACCATCATGCCGGAAAGCAATTGCATGGTGGCGACATCGCGCTCGTCAAAGGCTCCCGGACTGGAGGACAGCACCTCGAAGACGCCCAACGTACGGCGATAATGCCGCAGAGGAGAGACCAGAATCGACCGCACTCCGAGCCTGCGGCAACTGGCCAGATCGACCCGGGGATTGCGCTCGGCATCGTGGCAAAGCATGATTTCGCCAGAGCGCACCGCTTCGGCGGAGATGCCGGCGTCGGTTTGCAGGCGCACCCCAAGGTCGGGTGCAGTCCGCCCGGAACGGGCTCGGCAGACGATTTCCTCACCGGCCCGAAGGGCAATGGCTGCTCCCGTGGCGCCGGTCAGATGTTGGGCGCGTTCTGTAATGGCGCTGATTGCAGGCTCCAAATCGAGTTCCGCGGGATGAATCTCGTATTCTTCAATCGCCCCATCGTTAACGGGCATGGCACGAAAGCCGGAAGCGGGGTGCGCAGCATTGGCCACTCGCAGCTGGCTGCGAAGCGCGAGCGATGGCATGCGCGCGTGGTCCATGCTGTCCATCATTGGATTCATCGTGGGATCGGGCACCGTACGCAACAGATCGCGAACCAGGTTGTTGAGTTCGGCGTCGGTGATGAGGTGAGCGGTCTGCTGCGTGCGCAGTGATCCTCCAAGCACGCGCGAAAGCCCAAGCACGGCGCGGCTTCCGCAGGCCATGCAGCAGGGCGTGCTATTGGTGCTGATCAGCTCACATTGAACGCAGAATGTGGCGGACTGCAGAGGAACGAAATTGATGTCTTTGAATGCCGTGCCATAGACAGTCTTGCCAAAGCTGGACTTGCGAAACATGATTGCGTGACCTCGCCCTCATTGCCATTCGATTCGGTGGCATTCAAGGTAAATACATGAGGAGATGGCAGAAAGTGACGGCAGTGGTTCCAGGTGTGGAAAAGAGGAATGAAACTCGAGTGGGTAGTGTCCTAAGACTGAGTTGCTGGCGGTGGAGGATTGCCGCGCGGCGGTGCCGGTGGGTTTCTTCGCGAGATGTTAGCGAAGTAGCACTCGGGATGTACGGCATGACCGTCTGCATCAGTTGCGGCTGTTTCCAGTTTGACGGGTTCGTTACAGACGGGGCATAGAAATTTCCTCGCTTTGGTGTGCCGCCGTGCAGGGGGCATAGAAAATTACCTCCGCGAGAGGGAGCCTCATTCTATGCGGCCTGTACCGCAATGCAGCAAGCGCCAAGGTACGCCAGTTGGGAGGCGGGCCTAAGAATGCGTTGGGACATTACCTCCGGGCGCGATGGCAAGTGTGCAGGAATTTGCAACTTTAGCGGTCTTCAGTCCCCGCAGCAGGCGGCGCTGCGGCCCGGTTTCCCGCTCCGGTGGTATTGATTTCGTGCCGATGGTCGGTTACACTTACGAGAACTTCGGCATCCTAATGCTGAACGAATTTTTGGGGGAAATCACCATGCAATGGACCGCTCCTGCATTTGAAGAAGTTTGCCTGAACTGCGAAATCAACTCCTACGCCAGCGCGAAGCTGTAAACCGCTAGCCTCACTTCCCTCCTCCATTCTTTAGTGTTCGTCCGCCTCTTGGCATTGGTCCGTCAAAACTAGCGTCGAAATCGGACGCATTGCTATGCACAGCGTTGCCTTGAGGCTATGCTTTGCGGGCTATGACGTCGGCGATGCGTTCGGCGGCGTGCCCATCCCACAGCGGCACCGCACAGCCCTGACGACTCTCTTCTGAATTGCGCTTCAGGATTTTTTCCGCAGCCGTTTGCAAGCGATTGAGATCTCTTCCCACAAGTTGATTGGTTCCGTGCGTGATGGTGATAGGGCGCTCCGTGTTTTCGCGAACCGTGAGGCACGGCACGCCGAGAAAAGTAGTCTCCTCCTGAATGCCGCCCGAGTCGGTGATCACCATCGCCGCGCGTCGCTGCAAGGCCAGAAATTCCAAATAAGGTAAGGGCTCGAGAAGACGAAGACGCGGGCTTTCCGCGATGAATCCGAGAGATTCCAGACGCTGGCGGGTGCGCGGATGCACGGGAAAAACAACCGTGAGCTGTGCGCTAAGCCGGCCGAGGACTTCCAGTAACTCGCGCAGCCACGGCAGATCGTCGACGTTCGATGGGCGATGCAGCGTGACCAGGGCGTAGGACGAAGAAGCATCGTTGGGAAGAAGGTCGTTAGGAAAGCGGGCCTCAGCGTGAGCCAGCAGGCGCACCAGCGTATCGATCATCACGTTGCCCACGCGATGAATCTTCGCCGCGTCGATTCCCTCGCGCAGCAGATTTTCGTCGCCATCCGAAGAAGGTGTGAAGAGCAGATCGGAAAGCTGATCGGTCAGGAGCCGGTTAATTTCCTCGGGCATGCGACGGTCGCGCGAGCGCAATCCGGCCTCAACGTGCCCCACTCGCACATTGAGCTTGGAACACACCATGGCAGCGGCGACGGTTGAGTTCACGTCGCCATAGACGAGTACGAGTTCCGGAGCGCGATCGAGCAGGACGGGCTCGAATGCCGTCATGATGGCTGCCGTTTGCTGGGCATGGCTGCCGGAGCCGACGCCCAGGTTACAGTCGGGAGCGGGCATCTCCAGCTGCTGAAAGAAAACGTCGGACATGGCGGCGTCGTAGTGCTGGCCAGTGTGAACGAGCGTCTGCCGCACATGAGGATGTTGCGCGAGCGCGCGCAGCACCGGTGCGGCCTTCATAAAATTCGGACGCGCGCCAACGACGTGGAGGACGTGCATGGGAATTGGTGGTTATTGATCATCGAACGGCAGAGTCCAGATGGTCAATCGTTAGGTCACAGTGTCAGTTTGAGGGCTCGATGAGTGCGTCATCCCGAAGGGCCGCGTTCGTTACAAGCCGCCCGAGGGATCTCCCATACCGAGACCCGTGCTCTGGGAGATTCCTCGCTCCGCTTGAAACCACGCTCCGCTCGGGATGACGCCATTAGGAACACCGTCAGCGATCAAGTCGAGCCGGCGGTATCGCTCAACTGAGTTGCCCAATATAGATTGCTGGCGAAGACTCGGACCATTACTACCCGGCTTGTGCCGCAATCAGTGCGGGATCCTGTTCCGGCAGGAGAATCACTTGCGGAGCGTGGGCCAGCGTACGATCGAGCGCATCGGCGAGCGCGACCGGAAAACCCGAAGTCAGCAGATTGATATCGACTTGCAGATCACGCGGGGAGTACTGGCGGTTCACCAGAAGAATGCCGCGCCGGCGATTGCTGGAAGTGAGAAGATCGAGCGCGATCGTCCAGATCGCGGCGGCATCGAGAGTTTTCGCCGAACTGGTCCTGTTCCAGCGGAAAGAAACCGTGTTGCGGCGAGAAGTGAGCTCGGCAGCTTGGAAGGAAGCCGGTTCTCCGGGCAAGAGATCGATACGTAATTCAAAGCTGTCGAAGTCGTTGCTGCCGAAAGCGGCAACCAGAACGCGGCGGATCTGGTCGTAATCCTTGGCAACTTTGAGTTCTTCGGTGGCGCGGCGGATGGCGAGATTGTTTACGAAAATCTGCGGCTGATTCAGAGTGCGGTGGGCAACCCGCGCGAGTTCCCCAAACTCCAGATAGCCGAGATGCTGCACCCCGATCCAGACCCCGATGCCTAAGACGGCCAGCACCAATCCCAGCGAACTTCCGGTAGGCCAAAGCAGAAACAGGCTCAGCATGGCAAACACTGCAGATACGCCGTAGAGAAGAATCACGACCTGGCGATGGGTCATGCCATGTTGCAGGAGCTTGTGGTGAATGTGTTCGCGATCGGCGGTGAAGACAGGACGCCCGCTGATCAGCCGGCGAAGAATCGAGAGCGAGGTCTCAAGAATCGGCAGGCCAAAAGAGACTACCGGGATTGCGACCGCTACGATCGTCGGAGCTTTCTCTGCGCCCTCCAGGGCCAGCGCGCTGAGAACGAAACCAATGAATAGGCTGCCGGAGTCGCCGAGAAAGATGGTCGCCGGGTTGAAGTTGTAGCGCAGGAAGCCGAGTATCGCTCCCGCCAGCGCGATGGTCATCACGGTCACCAGCGAAGGACCGTTCAACAGCGCAACCACGAACGCGACCAGAGTGGAAAACAGAGCGGACCCGGCGGCCAGGCCATCGAGGCCATCAATCAGATTGAAGGCGTTCGTGATGGCCAGCACCCAGAGGATGGTGCAGGACAATCCAACCACCCACGGCAACTGGTGATCGCCGAAAACGACGGGGATGTTAACGATGCGCAATCCGCCCGCGAACAACATGGCGGCCGCAATTCCCTGTA
>JASHOT010000236.1 GCA_030040965.1 Candidatus Sulfotelmatobacter sp.
GCACAGATGTCTCGGCAGGAAAAACAAGGACGTGCAGAGTAACGGAATTGCGGTCCCGATCGCGTCACCCAGGATTCCCCAACGCTGGACCAGCACAATACTGAGAATCAGATTGGAAATTCCTTCAATCAACACGATGTAGGCCAGCGCCTTATGCAGGCTCATTCCGAACAAAATCCGATTTGACGTCGCCTGAGCGTTGTACAAGGCTGAAGGGATCAGAAGAACCAGAAGAACGAGGTAGCTGGAGACGTAGCGTGGCCCAACCCACGCTTCGATCACTGACTTGCCCATCACTACAAGAGCCACGGTCATGGGGAACATTACAAAAGCGCAAGCTCGATTTCCAGCGATGAAAATCTTGCGTAATTGGTCGCGATTGCCCGTCGCATGGAAATGGCTCGACATCGGCGTGAAGATCTGCGCCAGGCTGCTGACGACTTCAACCGCGTAATCCACCAGTCGCCCGCCGATGGAAAAAAAGGTAATAGCACCCGCGGAAAGGAAGGTTCCGATCACGATGGCATCGGTTTTGAACCGCAGTCGTCCCGCCACGATGATCATGAAGGTGACCGATCCGTAGCTGGCGACCTGGCTAAGCGAGTCCCGGCTCACGTATTTCCAGCCATACGGAACGGTCAGCAAATAATGCGCAAACACCCCCCGCACCGCCGACGCGACCAAAGGCAGCGACACGGTAATCAATGCCACCATCAGGAGCCCGAAACCATGCCGCAGGACATAGAGGATTAGCACCGCGCGCATCAGCGTTTGCACGATGTTGGTCCAGTTCAGCAGATAGAATCGCTGCAGTCCCTCGAGGATGCCGCCCGAAATGCCAAGCGGGAACCCGAGAGACAGAGACCCTCCAACCATCAGAAACAGAATGCGTGCGTCATGAAGAAAGCCGAGTGGGACATGGAACATCCGATCGACATAAAGACTGCCCACAATCGTGGGTACAAGCAGAGCACAACAGAGGCATGTGTAACTGAACAGGCTGGTGTTGATGAGCCGCGACAGTTCCTCCTTTTCACCGGTCGCCTTAAATTTCGAAACGTAGCGAACCAGGGATGAGCGAATTCCAAAATCAAAAATTCCGTAGTAGCCGGTCAGGGAAAAGATAAGAACCCAAAGTCCGAAAGCATCGTCACCCAGGTGATGAAGAATAAAGGGCGAAAGAAAGAACCCGACGGCGATATTCACCGCCAGGTTTCCCCAACTCGATGCTACATTTTTGAGGGCTCGAATCTTGAGGCTCATTCACATCGATCCGACGGCTGGCGAACGCGACCAGGCGGGCGTAGAAAACACTTGCTGGCCTGATGCATATCCCAGGGTGGCATAAAGTACCGGTGCTGTCTAGGTTACGAGTGCAAATCGAACCTGGTTCGAAACGAGACGGAAGCGGGTTGAGAGGAGCGTGCTCAACTGAGTGGTTTAAGGGAGAAAGCAGGAAAGCCTGATTCGCATGCCAAACTCGCCGAGACTCTTTCTGCGCACTCTCTCGTGGTTATTCGCCGGTGCGATCATCTTCGTTCTCTGTTTTCTTCGCTGGGGCGATGCCCTGTTGATCGCGAACAATCCTCCACCCGGGCCTGTGGACGCAGCCATCGTGCTTCAAGGGTCGGTCGTCGGCGAAAAAGCGCGTATCGCGGGCGCGATCGACCTGGTCAAGCAGGGAACCGCCAGCCGAGTCCTATTGAGCGTTCCCCGAGAGTCTTACTGGGGACAATCCATTCCACCGGTCGCGCGCGTCTACCTCGAGCGCAACTTTGGCCCGGACCTTGCCGCTCGGGTTGACTTCTGCGAGACCGCCCCAGACGTGAACTCCACCCGCGAGGAAATGCAGGCGCTCGTTCCCTGCATCGAGGACCACCGCTGGCGATCGATTGTTGTTGTCACATCGAATTACCACACGCGCCGGGCAGGTAGAATCTGGCGACAGGTTAGCCCGGTGCGTCCCAACATTGGCGTCTGGATTGAGGGAGTCGAGGATCCGGAGTTTCCCCGGCCCTGGTGGCGCTATCGCCAATCGGCCAAGATATTTGTCGCGGAATCAACAAAGCTCTTCTGGTCACTATTCGCGAAGTAGATTAGTCTGACATTCGCGGATCCGCGCCGTAGTTGGGAAGTGCTTTCTGTGCTGCCTTTCGACGCAGGGCTAACAAATTCCCAACGCCGCTCGTCCAGCTTTCAAATTCGATTTGCCTCCGGCGCTGGTGATCCACGTAGCGCGGTAGCAAAAGAAAGTCACTGCCAGATTCGGCAAGTCCCGTGTCGCATGTTGTTGCCGATATCACGTTCTCTTTGCGTAGCCAGGAAAGAAATACCTGGCGGTAAACGCCGCTTGGGTAACAAAAATGGGTCGGTTCTGCGGATGTGAATTCACGAAGCGCCGTACGATTGTCCTGAATTTCCTTGCGAAAAAGCGATTCATCTTCCGGCGTGCGATGGCGGTGGGTGTGCAGTTGCAGATCGATTCCATTCTGGGCGATCTCGTGCAACTCGCGCTCATTCATTAACTGCAAAACCCGTTTTGCTTTCAGTTGCGCGTAATCGATGTTCACCAGTTCTGCCAATCGGGCGACGATTTCATCTTTTTGCGCTCCCGTGCAGTGTTGGGTTCCCTCAATAAGTCGTCGTACGATGGCGAAACGGCTGGATTCGCTTCCCAGATCCAGAAAACCCGCCAATCCCAAGGCCTCACCACCCGCAATGGTCTCGCCACGACGCTTCCAGAGCAGATACGAGCAGGTCAGATTGAATACTGGTAACTGGAGAGCGCTGTAATAAGTGGTTTGATATACCGTCGCCGGAAACTGATAGCGCTTCAACATCGGATAGGCCTGGCGGTAGAAGTCATAGGTACCGTCATCAAACGTAATGGATACACTTCGCGCAGGCAGCGTGCCGGCACGCAGGCGCTCGAGGCCGTCCCCGAGCGATAGCACGGAAAAGTTTCCCTTCCTCAACGAATCAAACCGCTCCTCCAATTTGGTTGGATGAATGTAAAGATAAGGTCGCCACTCGTGCTCGTCATCGAGCGACACACCGTGATAACACAGAATAAGCAAGCGTTGTCGCCGCCAATCACTATTCGCCACAATTTGAAATACGCCGCTGCTGCGAAGGACATCCAGGGTAGCGAGTTTGAGCGCTCTTAACATTCAGTTTTGCTGAAGGATCGATCTCCGGTGAATCATTGTATAGCCCGGTTGCGCGCGAGATCTCGCGCTTGCGGTTCCGGCCGCTGGAGGCTCTTCATTTGCTGCTATAGTCTAACGGGCGATTCCAGAGCAATACGAGCCCAACTAATGGCCTTCGAATTTGTCCCGCTGCAAGCGTCTGAACAGCCGGAGTTGATCCGATTTCTCACCGCAACGTTGCAAGGGGATGGCGGTCTCGCTTCCTTCCACCCGGACGTCGTCCATTGGAAATATTTCGCCAACCATCCCGAGTGGAGCGGCCCGCGCAGCCTGGCATTGAAACAGGAAGGCCAGATTATGGCCCATGGCGGTGTATGGCCCATTCGAATGCTGACCGCGACTTCCGAGCTCAGGGCCATCCATCTGATCGATTGGGCAGCCAGTCGCTCTGCTGTCGGAGCCGGCGTTTTCCTTCTTAAGAAAATCGCTGCCTACGCGGATGTGCTGCTGACTATCGGAGGCTCGCGCGACACGCGCAGCGTGCTCCCAAAGCTCGGATACCGCCTTTGCGGTGAATTGCGCTATTACGCTCGCGTGATTCGACCATCGTTGGCTTTGCGCACGACTCCAATAAAAAGTTGGCAGACTCCGTTGAAGTTCCTCCGAGATTCGACTCGGCTTTTGGCAAAGCCGCCGACTATTCCGCCAGGGTGGCAGGCGACTCGAGTGGTCAGTTTCGGCAGCGACTTGGAGAGAATTGTCGGGCGATACGCAGCATCGGTTTCGAGCGCGAGAACCACCGCGGGATTGAATCACCTGCTGAGTTTTCCGGCCGCTTCATTTCTTGGGTTCCTGGTGAGTTTCAAGCAACGACCCTCCGGCTATTTTGTGCTGGCAAGAATTGGCGGGCAGAGCAGAATTGTAGACGCCCACGTGAAGAGCGACGACCCGAAATCCTGGGAAGCGGTCTGTGCAATTGCCGCAAATGCAGCCTCGCAAGAGCCCTCAACCTGCGAGATCGTGGCCGCGGCATCGCTACCGGGGGCTCAGCAAGCCTGGCTCAGGACGGGATTTATCCAACGGCAAATTGATCCGATCTTTTGCTATGATCCGCGCAACTTGATTCCTGCCGGATTGCCGCTCGAGTTAAACCTGGCCGACGGTGATCTTTGTTTCCTGAGCGATCCACGCCATCCTTACCTTTCCTGATTGTGCTTCGAGCCTAAGCTTCTTGGTTCGGCTACGGAGTCATCGCCAGATTCGCGTTCACCAGTTCATAGCCGACAGAGCGCATCGCGTCTCCCCACGCCGTTTCGATCTGTTCGACGCATGAGGATGACAGTCTGGATTTCCAATCACCGGAAGCGGCCTTGCGCACGAACGGCTTATCCCGGCGCGTTTTTTTCGTCGCGCTCCATTTGTCGGACTGCTCTTTTTCCAGCTTACGCATACGCTCGGCTGAACTCAGTTCGACCGCTCGCGCCGTACGCTCCGGACTGCCGTCGAAGCCAAGAAATGCAGCGATCTTTGACGCTTCTTTCTGGGTGTTGGCGAGCATTTCTTCGTAGCGCAGGAGCAGGAAATTCCCCTGGCCGCCGCGCGTCGCAATCCAACTCACCACGTGGTCACGCCATGAACCAATCTTAGGCTCGATTGCTGATTCCAAGAATTGAGGAAGAAACTGCTCCAAACTGCACTCATCGGAAATGACCCGGCGTTTCAACTGAAATTCGTAATACGAGATCAGCACATCACGGGGATCGCGCACGATATAAATAATCCTACGGTATCGAGGGTCAAAGCACTCGTGCGACTTGATCACTCGCGGCCGCGGAAACGCACGCAGTGTCCTGTCCGTAACAAAGTAAATCTCTGGGATGCGCGATTCCAATTCCGCGAAAGTGACGGGATGATCGGGGTTCATCAGGTTGCAGATCAGAAAACGTGTCCACGTATTTCCGGATCTTGGGAATGAGACCAGGAAAGTATCGTCGGGAAAAACTGTCAAACCGCGCGCCGCGGCTTGTTGCTTGGTGACTGCTCGCGCGTAAGCTGCCAGTTGTTCACTCAGCTTCGACATCCCTCAGTCCGCTCCACTAAAGGTTTTCGAGCCCGCACTCCCACGGGCACATTCCCGACGTTCAGTCCTTCCAGCCCACAACTCTCAAACCAGCGAAAAACCTGCTCGTACGTGTGTTTGGACTGATACTTTGGAGAATACCAATCTAGCGTGTCCAGTATTCGAACTTCCGGGTCAGGGTGCGTATTCACCGGGAACACATGCTGGATCAGGCCAGCGACTGGTTTGCCGACGACCGGAACCGCGCGCATTCCCCGGTTCAGCCAATAAAAAAAGGGCACAGCTAAACGGAAAAAACCGTGCAACACCGCCGGCGACATGCGATGGGTTATCTTCCGATATTGATCGCTGAAGCGGTACCACTTGTTGTAAGCGCTGTACAGCCATATCGCGATCATCCCGCCCGGTTTCAGATATTGCGGAAGAACCTTGAATGCCTTCTCGCAATCCGGCGTGTGATGAAGCACGCCCATGCTGTAGATCAGGTCAAAACTTTCCGGCACAAAGGGCAGCGCAAACACGTCCGCCTGAAATGCGACGAATTCTCGATCGGAAAGATTCTTGGCGGCAACTTCCGCCGCCGCACTTAAATCGATGCCAACCACCCGCGCGCCCCAGCGAGTTGCAATCTCCGCAAACCGGCCCATCCCGCATCCCACGTCGAGCACCGTCTTGCCCTTGAAGTCATCGGGCTGCAATCCGGTTTTTCGAACGAAATCGACTTCGGAGAGATTGCGCTTGGCGTGATCCAATTGGGTTCGCTGAAAGCGAGTCCATTGATAACCAAAGCTGTCGGCGTAGTTGTGCTCGTCTACAAAACGCACGACGCCGCGTACCTCCGGGAAACGCCGTCCGCACGAAGAAGATGAACAGGCATAGCCGCTTGCCTGCTCCATTAAAGATTTATGGCAAACCGGGCAACGAAGCAGTACCAGCAGGTCCGTTGAGGATACTTTCTGAGTCATTTCATTGACCGTAGACATCACGCCAATCCCTTGACGGAGTCCTGCTTCCCAGTCTGGTCCATGTGCTAGGGTATAGCATAAGTGAAGTCTTCGCGACGCGTGGGGCACACGAAGGTCATCGAATAGATAGATCAATCGAGTCACCGACGCCTTCATTCGCGAGTCGGGTTCGCAAACATTTCGTGATGGACTCCGTAAATAGAGTTGCACCTCGTTGATTCAGATGAACGCCATCAGCGAAGTACTGGGTGCCCAATGACGGTATCGGATAATCAAGAGTGACGCGTTGCTGGCTGGCAGCAAACGCGAGCAGATCGTTGTTGTGCCGTACAACGGCCGGCGGTATCAGCAACACCAAAGGCACGCCGTACCGATCGCAAAGTTGCTGCATCTCTCTTAGTCGCTCATTCGCCTTGGCAAGTAGCTCCTCGTCGGGCGGAAACGGGATGGGCACGTCGGCCAGCGTATGCATCGCCTCGGCATAGCCTGGAGCCGTCTTGTTCAAAACGAAATTTCTTATGGTTGCTCGGCTGGCATAGAACACGCTCCAGTGGGCGAGGATCAGTCCGCTGGTTCGGGTCGCGTCCATTCCCGCCGCGTGAGCCGCCGGCAGCAGTTCTGCGCGTCCAAAAAGATGACGTGCGCTGTAATCCCCGAGCGTCCTCGTACTTACTGTCTGTCCGAGATTCAGACACAGAACGACGCTCGACGGATGAACTCCCGACTCGAACAAGTGCCGCAAGCCGTAATACCAGTCGATGTATTCAGTATTTTCAATGCCAAAACGGACCACATTCGCCTGCCCGGCCATGTCATCGCGAAGCTTGGGATAATCGAGCCCGCGTAGGAGCAGGGAATTGCCCACGATCAGCACCGTCAGCGGAGAGCCAGCAATTGCAGCCCCTATCGAGTTTGTCTCCCGTTCGTCTTTTCGAATCCTGGATTCAATACGGCTCACGCGAGGAAAGACGACGCGCGCCATAATTTCCGCGTTCAGAAATACAAAGGTGACCAACAACAGCATCACAGTCGTCGCGCCGCGAACCCGGCGGCTCGCATCGGCGCCACTCGCCGCTCGGTTTTCTGATTCAGAACTGGAAATAGATGAATGCACTGGTTTCACTCGCTGCGAACACCACAATCAAGACCGCCATCGCGACCGCTGCGGTTATGGGAGCGGCCAGCCCGGCTTTCTCAAAAACGTATTCTTCTCCGCTTGTCTCAAGGCGATAATCGAGCAAAATCATCGAGCCGGAAACCGCCGCCAGAAAAAGAAGCTCCGGGCCGTATTGATGATCCCAACGGAAACTGGCGCAGCTTTGCAACATCCGCAGGGCTTCTCCCAAAGATTTTGCGCGAAAAAAAATCCAGGTGATCCCCACAATGATAAGCGTCACGGATCGGCTGAGCCAGGAAAAGTTCTGCGCCGTCGGCCGGAAGAACCGTTCCACCGAAAGCCACGCACCATGGATCCCTCCCCAGATCACAAATGTCCAGTTCGCGCCATGCCACAAGCCGCCCAAGAGCATCGTGACCATTAGATTGAAATAAGTGCGTGCCGGCCCCTTGCGATTTCCGCCCAGTGGAATATAGAGATAGTCACGGAGCCAGGTGCTCAAGCTGATGTGCCAACGCCTCCAGAAATCCTGCAAATTTCCCGCGAAATAGGGCTGGCGGAAATTGAGCATGAAATGAAAACCCAAAAGCTGCGCCGCGCCTCGCGCCA
>JASHOT010000237.1 GCA_030040965.1 Candidatus Sulfotelmatobacter sp.
ACTTCGAAACGAGAAGCGTCGAACCAGGAAGCTTCGAATCGATGAAACCGGAAACCGCCTCAGGAAACCCTCCCGCAGTGGCAGACGCTCAAGAAGATGGCGAGAAACAATCGCATGGCGAGGACCCTCTAATTTTATGGGCTTGCCCGCGGAGGGTCAAACCACTGGTGGTGGCGACTATCGGTGGCGTCATCCCGAACGCGCCCGTTTTTGCCAGCGCGCGGAGGGATCTCCCGTACAACATGGCCGCTTGCTTTGTGAGATCCCTCCCTCCGCCTGAAAAACGGCTTCGCTCGGGATGACGCAACCGACGTGTGGCAGTCCGAAATCCGCGGATTACGAACTGCCAAGGGGTATAATGCCGCGACGCGATGCCACTGGTTCCGGGCACTAAACTCGGGCCGTATGAAATTCAGTCTGCCGTCGGTGCCGGCGGCATGGGTGAAGTCTACAAGGCGCGCGACACCCGTCTTGACCGCACCGTCGCCATCAAAGTTCTTCCCACGCATCTGAGTTCCAATCCCGATCTCCGCGCCCGCTTTGAGCGCGAAGCTAAAGCTATCTCCGGCCTGCAGCATCCCAACATCTGCGTGCTCCATGATGTCGGCTCGCAGAACGGCGTCGACTTCCTGGTCATGGAGTATCTGGAAGGCGAAACGCTCTACGCCCGCATCGCGCGCAAGCCGCTCGCCACCGAAGAAGCCCTCAAGATCGCGATTGAGATCGCCGACGCTCTCGAAAAAGCCCATCGCAACGGAATCATTCACCGCGATCTGAAGCCGGGAAACGTGATGCTGACCAAGTCCGGCGCCAAGCTGATGGACTTCGGCCTCGCCAAGCCTTACGGGCTTTCGTCGTCGGGGCCGTCTTCGGGAGCGGCGCGCATCTCGTCGATGGCCACTATGGCGGGGACGATTGCCGATCTCGCATCTCCGGTCACGGTCGCAGGAACTCTCGTCGGCACGGTGCAGTACATGAGCCCCGAGCAGATTCAGGGCAAAGACGCCGACGCGCGCAGCGACATTTTCGCTTTCGGCGCGACGCTCTACGAAATGCTCACAGGCAAGCGCGCCTTTCAGGGCAAGAGTCAGCTATCGCTGGCCAGCGCTATTCTTGAAAAAGATCCTGAGCCAATTTCCACCGTCGTTCCTCTTACGCCGCCGGGGCTCGATCAAATCGTTCGCACCTGCCTCACGAAAGAGCCCGACGACCGCTTCCAGAGTGCGCACGATCTGAAGCTGCAACTACTGTGGATCGCTGCCGCCGGCAGCCAGCCCACTTCTGCTATCGCCGCAGACAAGCCAAAAAAATCTGCGACCGCACTCACCGCCGCCCTCGTCGCCGGATGGATTGTCGCCATCGCTGCCGGAGCTCTGTTGCTCATCTACTCCAACCGTCTCAGCACGGCCGAGCAACCCGTCCACGCCGCCATGCAACTCCCCGAGGGATTCGAGTTCGCCGAGGCCGGCGCGGGTGCTCCCGTGCTTTCGCCCGACGGCCAGGAAATCGCAATCCTTGGAGTCAAGAAAAACGCTCCACCGCTAACGCCGGACACCACGATCTTTCTCCGCCGTGTCGGCTTGGGCGAGGCTCAGCCTCTCCCTGGCACCGAGCACGCCACGTTTCCTTTCTGGTCGCCGGATGGCAAATATCTGGCTTTCTTTGCCGGCGCCAAGCTGAAGAAAATCCCCATCGCCGGCGGCCCGGCGCAGACCATCTGCGATGTGCCGGACGGCCGCGGCGGCACCTGGAATGAGCAGGGCACCATCGTCTTCGCTCCGCGACTCGCCGGGCCTCTGCAATCCGTCTCCGACGGCGGCGGCATACCCACGCAAGCGAGTCCCGGGGACAAGGACGACACTTCATTCACCGACCGCAATCCCTATTTCCTGCCCGATGGCAAGCACTTCCTCTACGTTCATCGCGGCACGGATGCCCTGGGTCGCGTACTCGCCGTTTCGCTTTCCGGCGGCGAACCCAAAGAAATTCTCCCGGCCGGCTCCAACGTAGCCTTCAGCGATGGCTATCTTTTTTATGTGAAAGAGGACGCGCTCATCGCGCAGCCTTTCGACCCTTCCAGTCTCACCTTCAAAGGCAAGCCCGTCTCCATCGCTGCGAATATCGAGTTCTATACTGCTCGCAACGTGGGGTTTTTCGCCGTCAGTCGCAACGTCCTCGTATATCACACCGCGGTTAACCAGGATCGTGACCTAGCCTGGTACGACCTCACGGGAAAGGAAGTCGAGCACTGGGGCGAAGCCGGCCCTTACCTCGGCGGGGCTTTTTCCGCCGTCAACCAGGTGGCTCTCCTACTGCGCGCCAACCCTGCCTCCACCGGCTACAGCGCCTGGATCGCCGACGTTCAGCGCAAAACCATTAACCGCCTCACCCCCGATTCCGGTACCGCTCCCACGGCCCGGCTCTCTCCCGACGGAAAAGATGTCTGGATCGCCATCACCACCGGCTACCTCAGTTCGCTGTCTCGAAGATCAATGACGGCATCGGGGGCGGAGGAGAAAGTCGTTGACAACTTCAGCGGCAACTTGATGATCACCGACATTTCGCACGACGGCCGCTATCTTCTCTTCAATCACCAGGATCCCAAAACCGACTACGACGTGTATATGATGGATTTGCAAGGCGAGCGCAAACTCGCCCCCGTGCTCAACAGTCCAGCCTCCGAGCGCGATGCCCAGTTCTCCCCGGACGGCAAGTGGATCTCCTACCGTTCCCGCGAAACCGGCACCGACGAATTATTCGTGACCTCTTTTCCCGCGCCCGGATCGCGCTGGCAGCTCTCCAGCGGCGGAGCCACGACTCCCGGCATGTGGTCTGCCGATGGCAAAAACCTGCGCTACCGCCAGCAAGACAAGGTCTTCGACGTGGAAGTCCACAATAACGGCGGCAAGCTGGAATTCTCCGCGCCCAAAGAACTCGTCACGCTTCCGCCGAACCTGCTCACAGTTGCCCTTCTTCCCGACGACAAGCGCATCCTTGCCCTGCGCCCCACCGGCGATTCCGCCGATGTGCCGATGGATTTCATTCTGAACTGGCAACCGCTGGTGAAATGAAGAAATCGGACTCGCGCTGCGGTCACGCGCGTTCTTCAGGCGGTGAGATCGAAGAATTCGGCCCCCGAGCCGAAGTGTAGGCTGACGACCGAGAACTGATGACTGACGACCTGTCGTTATCCCCTGACGCTGATCTTCGAGAACGAGAGCACGGCGCGGCTCGGCGTCGGACGTCCCATGGATAACGCCGGACGGAAGGTCGTGAAAATCAGCATGCGTTTTACCTGCGGCAGAACTTCTTTGGAAACTTCCGTGTCGGAAAGAATCTTGTAGTCCTGCACGCGCCCGTTGGCATCGACGTAGGCCTCGATCACCAGCGAGTCTGCATTGATCGTGTCCATGGTCATGATGCCGAACGCGCTCTGCTGCAGCTGGGGCTCGGTGTTGACCATGATCAGCGGCACATCGTTTTTGGCCTGCAAGTTCGATGGCGCCACGAAGTACACCATGGCAATTCCGAAAATAATGAAGGCAGTCAAGAATCCCGCCGTTGCCGGCACCATGTGGGCGCGCAAGGCATTCTCCATGCGCACCAGCAATCCCTCATACGGACGCCGTGCCTGGGCCGCCTCCCGCGAAATGGCCAGCCGCAAGCGCAATCCCAAATCGGCGGGAGCTTTCGGCCGTGCCACGCTCATCACTAACTGCTGCGTCGTCCGTAGCGACTGGTACTCTGCATTGCACTCCACGCAATTCGACAGATGATTCTGCAGCGCGAGCATCTCCGTGCCCGTCACTGCACCATCAAGGTAGGGCGAGAATAATTTCCTCACCCGCGAGCAGTTGTTGATTTCGAACTTGCGCACGCCAGTCATTCCTTTGCCAGTCTTTTCCGAGCCATTCTTTTCCCTGTCAGTGTTGCCTACATCGATGTTGCCCATGCCGGTCATGGCATCACCTCTGCCCTTCTACCCCCTCCAGCAACCTGCAGCCGATCTTCTTTGCAGTCCGATTTACAGTCTTCCGAAGACGGCGCAATCAAACCCAATTCTTCTCCTACTTCGCGCACATACGGCGTGAGCCGATGGCGCAACGCATCTCTGCCGCGTGTGAGCCTGGACTTCACCGTTCCCAGCGAAATCTCGAGCACCTCGGCAATCTCTTCGTACGACATTTCTTCCAGATCGCGCAAAATCAGCGTGGTGCGATACGGTTCGGTGAGTTTTCGCAACTCCTCTTCAACCCGCTTCTGTACCTCGCGATGCGCGACGCTATCGAACGGAGAATCAGCCCGGTCGGTCAAAGCCGTCTGCATTGCGTTTTCGGCCGCTCCCGACGACTCTGACTCCGCCGGTTCAATCGAAGTTTCCTTGGCCTTGTGCCGGAACCACCACCGCCGCCGGTTCGCCGCTTCGTGCAGCGCGATCCGGTAAATCCATGTTTTCAGGCTCGATTCGCCATGAAAATGCCTCATGCCGCGAAACACCTTCAAGAAGACGTCTTGCGTTGTGTCGGCCGCGTCCGCCGGATCATTCACCATGCGGTAAACCAGGCCATACACCGGCTGCTGAAACTCGCCGATCAGCCAGGCATAAGCTTCTTCTGAGCCGGCCTTCAACTCCGCGACGATCGCCGCTTCTTCCTGCGCCCGAATTCCTATCGCACTCGCTAAATCGCCCAAGGTGGCTTGACTCCCTGTTGTCCCTGGCGGGCATGAAGCCCGCAAAGCGGATTCATTCCGCGCCCACAGAACTCAACGCTTCATTATAGGATTTTCCACCCCGCCGCGCCCTGAAATTTGCTATCCATTCGCATCTGCCATGGGAAGCAGTCAAATCGAGTCAAAGCAAAAAAGGTGCACGCCCACACAGACATAGACTCCACTGTGTTGTGCAGAGTTCCCGACTATAAGTGCTTTGTTTTCAATGGATGTCGAGAGCGCAGGCGCGGTGTGGTGCGGAAACGGCTAGTCGGACCTGGGGAAATCCGTATACCGAAGGTCACATGCGCAAGATTACTTGGGATACTGCCGAATTCCGCGGCGAGCTTACTTTGCGACGGCCCGTTCCAGGTGGAGTTTCTGCACGATGTCGGCCATGGCACGCAGCAGCGGGCCCGAGCCGGAGATCCTCTTTGAGCAGAAAGGCAAACGCGCCATCGTGGAGCAGGCGGTCGGCGTTCTTGCCCGACATCGCGCTCAGCACTACGACTGCAATTCCTGCCGTCGCCGGATCGCTCTTCAACGCTTTCAGCACATCGGCGCCGGTCATTTTTGGCAGCAGCAAATCGAGCATGATCAGGTCGGGCAGTTTTTCTTTCGCCACCTGGAGCACCTGCTCGCCGTTGGCGGCGGTGCTTACTTCGAATCCTGCCCGAATCAGCGCTCGCTCTGTAGCCAGACGCAGGAATTTGCTGTCTTCTACCAGCAATACTCGAATCATATCCGAGAGATCTTTCTATTCTCTTAAGTCTTTCTATCGGCAGAACACAGCCGGGGAGTAATGACCTTTGATTGCCTGAAATTAAGATCGCAAATTCGCCCAGTCCGCAGTTCGTACGGGGACGGCTCTGTCTTAATTCGGATGCTCGCTCCTGCGCTACGCCCGGGAGAAACGGGACGCCCCGGCAATCAGCGTTTTCACGGCACTGCGGCACGCCGAGCGCAATTCCTCCTCGTGGCCCTCGGGGATACCCTTGCTCAACAGCAGCATTGCCGTGCCATGCAGTGCTGCCCAGATGGCGAGCGCCAATTCTGTGTGCTGCTCGGGAGCGCCCCCCAGTTGCTTGGCCAGCATTGCTTCCATCAATGCGAAGTTCGGCCGCGAGTCCCGGATCGGACGTGGTTTGCCCGAGCCTCGCGGCGGCGAAAGCCAGCGCGCCTGGGAGTAGAACAACTCATACTCATGCGGCAAACGAACCGCATTCTCGACATAAGCCTCGGCGAACTCCTCCATCAACCGGGTAGCTTCAAATTCTTTGCCGACCTGGGTCGCAATGCGGCGCAGCAAGCCCTTGATCAGATCCTGCCGGCTGGTGAAACGCCGGTAGACCGACGGAGTATTGGTGCCCGCTGCCCGCGCGACGGCGCGCATGGTCAACGCCTCGTCCCCTCCGCGCTTCCACAGAACATGCGCCGCCTTTAGAATGCGGTCTTCCAGATCAGGGTCTGGCAGCCGGGGCATAGTTGTATCCTCCAGGTGCGAACACGATCATTCTGTTAACACCGTATACATAACATTGTATACCTAATCGTACAAGGCCTTCCCCATTCGACCTCCCAGGGGGAATCATGTCAGGAAAGGCCGCTGGCAGGTCTCCCAGTCCGCGGCCATTTCATTTCCGTCTGTTACCTCATGCCCGAGACAGGAATTTTTTTTATAACATTATGTTGACAATGTTACGGTAACATTGTATAACAAATAAAGAAATTGGGCCCCTCCCCTGTAGTTGTTTCGTTTGCTTTAGGAGTTGTCCCGATGTACCACAGTCCCGATGACAGGGTTTCGATCCTGCAACTGAATTCCGAACTTCAGCATGCTCAGTTGGAGTTGCTCAGCGCTCATTGCGCCGTTCACCAGCTTCGCCTGCACTACTCTTTCGAAGATCTCGCGCGCCTGGGGCGCCGCGATGTCCTACGCAAATCAGCCGAGGCCGCCAGCGCCCTTCACGATTTTTACCGCGACATTGAAACGCGCGCGCCCGCACCGCGGTGTCAGACAGTTCCACAGCCGACGCCCGAGGAGATCGCACAGGCAATTCAATGGACGTGCGAATGCCTGCGGGCCAACCGCGAGCGCTACATCTCCTTTGCGCGACCGCTGACAAGCGAACAGATCGCCGTCTTCTCGCCGTATTTTCCTGCAACATTGTTGGAGCAGATCCGCATCGCGGAGCTGCACGGCAAGCGCGTCGACGTGCCCGATTTTCTGAATGAGGCTCGCGGCCGCGGTTTCGAGAATCTCCCTGACATCTCGCACATGGATTCGCTCACCTTCCTCGACGTGGTCGTCTTCAACGAGAAATTCTCGGAGCGGGCCCTGTTTCACAGCCTCGTCCACGCCGTTCAAATCCAGGTACTCGGACTCGAGCGCTATGCCGAGTTGTGGGTCCAGGGCTATCTCAAGACGCGCGCCCATTTCTCCGTTCCACTGGAAGTGCAAGCCTTCGCGCTCGCTTCCAGGTTTGTCCGGCCAACCCAGCCGGCCTTTTCGGTGGAGAGCGACGTTTTATTCTGGCAGGCCGAACGACGCTACTGATCTCCAGTTTTTTCCCCCCACGCACAAACCACAACAAAAGAAGGGGCGGCTATGCACCGCCCCTCGCAATGCCAAGAAAAAACTCCGATCGCAGGCGTCCAAGCATCTAAAATTGAGACGTGGCATTACCCGTGTCCGACGAAACCATCACCGTCTCTCCCGGCCCGCAATTTCGCACGGCCATGCTGCTTGCCCTCGCCGCCGATGCGCTCCAGTTGGTCGTCTTCCCTCTGTTTGTGGAGGGTGCCATTTCGCCGGCGGAAGACGTTCTCGATCTCGGGATCGGTGCGATCATGGTTCAGCTGCTCGGCTGGCACTGGGAATTTCTGCCTTCATTTTTCGCCAAGCTCGTACCCGGCGTGGACCTGGTCCCGTTCTGGACGCTCGCTGTCATCAACGTCTGGCGCAAGGCCAAGCGCGAAGCCGAGGTGACCGTCGCAGAAAAAGGACTGAACAAGCAGGAATTGGACAAGCAAAGATTTCTGCCCCAGCGCTAAGGCTGGATTTCAAACGTCAATTCTTGCCATCCGCTGCGCCATTTCAGCGGTTCAACCTGCTTTCCTCCAGACGAGGGCAAAATCGTTGCGCAGGCGTGGGGGGTCTGATAGCCTTTTATGCGACTTCCTCTCGAGGCGGTTTGTCGAGGCCAGTGGTTCGAAATGTGTTCCCACGCGGCCGCGTGAGTGACCGCGGATCCCCCACTCAGAGCCTTGAAGTTGTTCTCGCACGCGCAGCGCGATCCGGTGCGCGGCGAAACGCGCTGGATACGCCAATTGTGAACGCTCGAATCAAGGAGAAATACCACTTGCCATCCAAGAACCGTTTTTTATTTACTTCGGAATCGGTGACCGAGGGCCATCCCGATAAGATCGCCGACCAGATTTCCGACGCCATCCTTGACGCTTGCCTCGCCGAAGACAATCTCAGCCGCGTCGCCTGCGAAACCCTGACGGCCACCGGCCTGGTCGTGATCGCGGGTGAAATCACCACCAAAGCCTATGTCGATTTCCAAACCGTGGTTCGCGGCACCGTCGCCTCGATCGGCTATGACAACGCTCTTTACGGCTTCGACGCCAACACCTGCGCCGTGATCTCAACCATCAACAAGCAGTCCGGCGACATCGCCTTGGGCGTCGACACCGGTGGCGCCGGCGATCAGGGCATGATGTTCGGCTACGCCGTTCGCGAGGGAGTTCACGGAAACGACGAGTTCATGCCCACTCCCATCTTTCTCGCGCATAAGCTGACGCAGCGGCTCTCGCAGGTTCGCAAGAACGGTACGCTTCCTTTCCTTCGTCCCGACGGCAAATCCCAGGTCACAGTCGAATATGACGCCAACGGCCATGTGAAACGCGTCGACGCCGTCGTCATTTCCACGCAGCATGCCGAGACCGTCTCGAATGACGAACTTCGCTCCAGCATTCTGAAACACGTCATCCAGGCCGTGATTCCGGCGCATCTGCTCGACGAAGACACCAAGTACCACATCAATCCGACGGGTCGTTTCGTGATCGGCGGTCCCATGGGCGATACCGGGCTGACCGGACGCAAGATCATCGTCGACAGCTACGGCGGCATGGGACGTCACGGCGGCGGGGCGTTTTCCGGAAAGGATCCGACCAAGGTCGATCGTTCGGCCGCCTACATGGCGCGACACATCGCGAAAAATGTCGTTGCCGCAGGACTCGCCGACCGTTGCGAAGTGCAGCTTGCCTACGCGATCGGCGTCGCTGATCCGGTCAGCGTGCTGGTTGAAACTTTCGGCACCGAAAAGGCCGATCCGGGCATTATTCCGGACCTGATTCGCGCGCACTTCAAGCTGACGCCGCGCGGAATTATTGACTCGCTGAACTTGCGTCGCCCGATCTATAAGAAGACCGCCGCCTACGGCCACTTCGGCCGCAACGATGCGGACTTCACCTGGGAGGCGACCGACAAAGCGGCGAAACTGGCGAGCGACGCGGGTTTGCGCGAGCCGGTAGCGGTGCGCAAGTAACGAGCCACGAGTCCGAGGGCGTCATCCCGACGGCCCGCGCTTTCACCGGCGGGCCGACGGATCTCCCCTACCACGGACCTGCATAAATGAGTTTCCTCGCTCCGAATGAAAATCGGCTGCGCTCGGGATGGACGCAGCAGATCGAGGCATAAAAAGGTTGAGCAGAACCGAAGTGCTATTCCCCTGGTGGTCCGAAAGGGTCATGCCTTAAGGGAGATTTCGATATCCTGACTGGTTCCACAAACTGGTGTATTCTGCGAAAATGATTGCGGGTTCCCAGCGTTCACCGATAATCGAAACCTAATTTTTGGTCGCTCGCGCGCCACGATGCCAAGAGCCAAAACAAAAGCCAGCCGCTAGAGGCTGGCAGCTAGAAGCTGATAAGGAGAAGTCTGGTAATGTCAACCGCCGCCGTTAATTGCGACATTAAGAACGTAGAACTGGCCGATTTGGGAAAGAAACGCATCGAGTGGGCCAACCAGTCGATGAAGGTTCTGCAAATCATCCGCAAAGAGTTTATTAAGAATCAGCCGCTGCAGGGCGTGCGCATCTCGGCCTGCCTGCACGTCACGGCCGAGACCGGCAATCTGGCCATCTGCTTGCGCGACGGCGGCGCCGAAGTCGTCCTTTGCGCCTCCAATCCTCTTTCCACACAGGATGACGTCGCCGCTTCGCTCGTCCGCGACCACAACATTCCCGTGTTCGCCATCAAGGGCGAAGATAACGACACTTATTACAACCACATCATCGCCGCCATCGATCACAAGCCGCACATCACCATGGATGACGGCGCCGATCTCGTCACCATCCTGCACACCAAGCGCACCGACGCGCTCGAAGGCGTCATCGGCGGTACAGAAGAGACCACTACCGGCGTGATCCGCCTCCGCGCGATGACCAAGGAAGGCGTGCTGAAATATCCCATCGTCGCCGTGAACGATGCCGACACCAAGCATCTGTTCGACAATCGCTACGGTACTGGACAATCCACCATCGACGGCATCGTCCGCGCGACCAATTTCCTGCTCGCCGGATCGAAATTCGTCATCGCCGGCTACGGATGGTGCGGCCGCGGCCTCGCCTCCCGCGCCCGCGGCGCCGGAGCCGAAGTGATCGTCACTGAGGTCGATCCCACCAAGGCCCTCGAGGCCGTGATGGACGGCTTCCGCGTCATGAGCATGAACGAGGCCGCCAAGCTCGGCGACGTCTTTTGCACCGTGACCGGCAACAAGAGCGTGCTCACCAAAGAACATTTCGCGTTGATGAAAGATGGAGCGATCATCTCTAACTCCGGCCACTTCAACGTGGAAATCGACATCCCGGCGCTCGAAAACATGTCTTCGTCGAAGCGGACCACGCGCAACTTCGTCGACGAGTACTCGCTCAAAGACGGGCGCAAGATCAACCTGCTTGGCGAAGGCCGCCTGATCAATCTCGCGTCGGCCGAAGGCCATCCCGCCAGCGTGATGGATATGTCGTTCGCCGACCAGGCGCTTTCGGTCGAATACATGGTCAAGAACGCGAAGAAGCTCGAAAAGCGCGTCTACCGGGTCCCCGACGAGTTAGACAAGCGCGTCGCCAAACTCAAGCTCGAATCCATGAGCATCAAAATCGACAAGCTCACGCCGGAGCAGGAAGAGTATCTGGCCGGCTGGAGCGAAGGAACATAGAAGCAGTCGGTGGAAGAGCGGGGCCTTAGCCCCGCGCAAAGCGAAGAGCAAAGGTAAACAGAATGCCCACTTCTGGCCGTCTTGGCCAGAAGTGGGGATTTTCGTTTGGGATCGGCACCGACCTTAATGGCTTTGCGCCGCCGGTTGGCTCTGCACCGGAGGCTGGTTTGGCACCTCGCGCATGCCGCTCGCGTCGAAGACGAACGTCTTCACCTCCGACTCGGCGCCCTGGGCGGGAATTTCCTTGCCATTGAACAAAAAGCTTACGCCGCCCGCGTTGCCGATGCGCGCCACAATTTCACGCGCGGCGCGGACCGAAGTTTCCGCCGGGGCGATCAGCGTTTCGTGCGTCACCGGCTGGCCGTCGGCCGTGACCGAAATCCACGAAGTCTCCTCGGCCCGGATCAACAGCGTCATCGTTACGGCCGGCTTCGCGATCTCGGCTGCGGGCGCGACCTTGCGCACGATGACCTCAGGGCCATCATTGTCGGAGTTCGCGCCTGAATTCGGTGCAGAGACGGTCGATGCCGCCGCACCGATTGGCGCTGCTGCTGCGGGTTTCACCAGCGCATTCCCCGCCTGATTCGCCGGCGCAAGCGTTGCAGTGCGCGAAGTCGAATTCGGAACAGAAGTCCGCGAAGTTGCCGCCGCTCGCGGTGGAGTGGGCGCAGAATTTTGCGATCCTGCCGTGGCCGTTGTTGTCACGGGCCCCGGCCGAGTTGCAGCGGGCTCAATTGTCGCAGGATGTGCTCCGGCCGTCGCGCCGGCCGTCGCGCCGGCCGCGCGACTGCCGCGCGAGTGCCGCATCCACAACAACGCCACCAGCAAAACTACGACCGCGACCCCTGCGATCAAAGTCCACGGAGTTGTCCGCTCGCCGCTCGGGATGTAATCGCGCCGTGGCGGGCGCACATCCTCCGCCCGTGGAAGATGCAGGTCCGGAAGTTCGTCTTCCACCTGCACGGGAGGGTGCGCCTTCAGCGACGGCTTTTCGTACGCACCGGCAGAACGCCCGACCGGCGCGGCGTTGCGTGCACCCACCGTGGCCGGCGTCTCCCACACTTCGTGGGCATCGATTTGCGCCTGCCGCAGGCACGCCAGATAATCAGTCACCGCCTCTTCGTCATTCAGCCCCAGATGCTTGGCGTAGGCGCGAATGAATCCCTTGTTGAACACGCCGCCAGGAAGCTGGTCGAAGCGCTCTTCTTCGATCGCCTGCAGCATGCGCGAGCTGATCTTGGTGACGTTGGAAACGTCATCGAGCGAGAGATTTTTTTTCTCCCGCGTCTTGC
>JASHOT010000238.1 GCA_030040965.1 Candidatus Sulfotelmatobacter sp.
TAATGGTCACGCACGAAAACATTCTGCATAACTGCCCGCTCGTGATCGACCACGACGCGCCCGTTGTCGTCTCGTGGCTGCCGCAATATCACGACATGGGTCTGATTGGGTGCTACCTGTATCCGGCGCTGACCGGCGGCACAACCTACGGTTTTGCCCCCAATGATTTTATTCAGCGCCCGGCGCTGTGGTTCGACGCGATTAAGACCTATGGCGCCAGCGCCTCAGCGGCTCCCAATTTCGCTTACGACTATTGCCTGCGCGCGGGGCGGATTTCGAAAGAGAGTCTGGAGGGCTGTGATCTCAGCTCCCTCAGGCAGTTGCTGGTTGCGGCCGAACCGGTGAAACCGGATACGTACACGCGGTTTCTGCAGGCCTTTCAACCCTATGGACTAAGGTCGGAAAGCTTTTTTGTGGCCTACGGCCTGGCGGAGAACACCCTGGCGGTTTCCCTCCGTGGTCGCAATATTATTTCCGTCAACAAGAACGCAGTCGCGCTGGGCAAGGCTCGGATGACCACCGAGGTTTCCGAAATCGGCTCTGCCACTCAGATTGTCAGTTGCGGAACTCCCCTGCCCGGGCTCACGGTAAAGATCGTGGATCCTGAGAAACACGTGGCTCTCGAGCCCGGTAGAATCGGTGAGATTTGGATCGCTGGAGGAAGTAAGTGCCCCGGTTTTTGGAATAACCCGGAGCTGACGCTGAGGCTGTTTCACGCCCGCCTGGTGGACGACAGCCCCTATGACGATGGCTACCTTCGCACCGGCGATATGGGCTTCTTCCACAATAACGAACTGTTTGTCTGCGGCCGCATCAAGGACATGATTATTCTCCGCGGGCAAAACTATTATCCGCAGGACATCGAAGCCGTGGTGGAAAAAGCGTCCGGCCTGATCCGGGCTAATTGCGTGGCGGCGTTCCAGATTAATGAAGACAGCGATCCTGCGCTTGCCATCGTCGCCGAGGTGAAAAACCCCAAAGCTGTCCCCGACGCTCTGAAGATTGCAGCCGCGGTCCGCAATTATCTCAATGCGGAAGTGGCCTTGATTTCTTTTATCTCGCCCCGTGCCATACCAAGAACCAGTTCGGGGAAGATCATGCGTCACAAAGCCAAGCACATGTGGCTGCAGGGTCAATTTAAGGTTCTCTCGGAATTTTCCAGGAAGAAGGACGCCGAGTCCTCCGCCTGCAGTTCCGCAGGCCAATCGCCTTTCGACGTGCTGAAAGCGCGTTACAACCTGACCGGTACGGAGTCCTATAACCTCGTCGAAGCCGGGCTGGACTCCCTGGATCTGGTTGTCTTCATGCACGAGATTAAGGAACTCCTGAAGAATAAGGATGCCGACATGCTGGCGCGGCAAGTCGATATCGGCCTCATCCAGCGCGTAAGCGTTGCCGAGTTGTTCCGCCTGGCGGAACAACTGGAGCGTGCCCCCGAAGAAGCGCTGGTTCCTCTGCGGCAATATTTGGCCGCTTTCCGGGAAGAGCAGCGCGTGGCGGAACAGCGGATGATGAACAACGACAGGAAGCTCGTGTTCGAGCCGCCGGCGCTCACATCATCGCCCGAAACCAAGAGCATGAATAATGTTCTGCTCACCGGCGGCACGGGATTTATCGGACCGTTCCTGGTGAAAAGTCTTCTGGAACAAACGCATGCCAACGTCCACGTTCTCGTCAGGGCCTCCGACGAGCATCAGGGCAAGCAGAGGCTAAGGGCCGCGATGGAATCGATTGGGCCTTGCCCGCCGGAACTGCTGCAGATGTTCGAGAATCGCGTAGTTCCGGTTTGCGGAGATCTTGGCCACAAGGAACTTGGACTGACCCAGGAGGTCTGGGATTCTCTCGCGAGTGAAATCGATACGGTGTTTCACAACGGCGCGACGGTAAATTACCTGCTCAACTACGACCGGATGCGTGACGCAAATGTGCTGGGGACGAATGAGGTTTTGAGACTGGCGTTCGAAGGACGATCCAAGAGTTTCAATTACGTCTCGACCACCTTCATCTTTGGCTGGGCGGTCAAGAAAGTTCTCTATGAGACCGACTTCAACGAGAAGATGGAGCTTCTCGATTTTGGATACAGTCAATCCAAGTGGGTCTCGGAACAAGTTGTTATGGACGCGCGCCGTCACGGACTTGCTACACGGATTTTCCGGCCGGCTCTGGTCAGTCCTTCGATTACCGGTGGGGGCAACAACTTCGACATAGCCGTGCGGTTGGTGGCCTTCATGATCAATCACGGCATTGGAGTCGACGCCCTGAACCAGGTGAGTTTCGTCCCCGCCGACATCACGGCAAACAATATCGTTGCGATTTCTGCGACTCCCGGCACGGAGAACCGGACCTATCACGTCGTCCGTGACGATTACGCGAATATGCTGGATATTACCGACCTCATTACAAAGGCCACCGGCCGGCAATTTGAAATATTCACTCTTTCCGATTTCGTTCCCGAGCTTATCCGAAGATGCAGGAAAGAAGATCTGCTGTTCCCACTGCTGGACTTTCTGGTGGGCTCGGTAGACAACATTTCGGCGATGGAGTTCAAACGCTACGACAGTTCCTGCTATCAAACAGCTCGGAATGCCTCCGCGTGGGGCAAACCGGATCCGTCGCTCGAAGATACCGTCAACGGCATCCTGCGATTCATGCAGCGAAAAGGAATCATCTCGGTGGCGACCCGGGAGTTCAGCGCTGTGCGGAACATACCGGTAGGCAGCTCCGCCGCGGGCGCAGCGGGCCTGGCACAGCCGTAGTCACTGTTTGCGAAAAACCAGCGTCTCTTTAATTTGCTGACCGGTTTCCAGGGTGCCGGTCGTGGTCAGCGTCATTTCTGTTCCGTCTGCAGAAACCACCCACCGGTCTTTTTGCGTGATTTGTTCATCTCGCCGGTAAATCGAATCGACCGTGTGCGCGTCAACGAGTTGCAGGCTCACCGTGTCGTTGACGGAGTTTTTCAGGTCGTATTCCTTGCCGTCAAAGCGGGCACTGTAGCTGAAGTCTCCCAAGAATCGGACCCCGCCGTTTCCGTCCGCCTCGATCTTGAGCGCCAGGCCTTGCCGCATTCGCGTCTTGCTCAAATCCTCCGTCCATTCGCCAGCAAATAAATCGTTCGCCGACCTTTTTCCTCCGCTGCGCGTCCACACCGTGATCTTGTCCGCACGGGCTTTCTGGGAAGTCGTGCTGGTCAGGTCGTTGCCATCCTTAGAAATCCTGTCGTGAATCGTCGCTACAATGGCTCCATCCTTCTTCTGAATGACTTCGACTTGATGCTTATCGATCCTCCGCACCTCGATTTGATTAAAAGCCGGATTGCCGGCCACGGACGCTTCGTGTCCGTCCAACTTCGCCGTAAAATCGAGATGGGTCTCGCCTGAGATCACCACGTGCACTGCACCGTGCTGGGATGAGATGGAGAGTTTATTCGGAGGATCCAGGGAAGACTGCGCCGAGATGAGCGTCCAGGAACCAATGCGTGGGTCTGCGCCGCCAAGCTGAGCCACCGATAACAGACCGAATAACAGGATTTTGTGCATGGGTCTCCGCGAAAGTGAGAATCCGCTACCAAACCATAATACGAACCGAATCGGCGGAGCGAGAATTGAATGACACTTAGGTAACCCTTTTGGGTAGTGGTCTGCGAATTCCGTATTGCTGATCTTTCCGCTGATCCTCTACGATTTTGAATTACGACTAGCCAAACCTCAACATCCAAGCGAAGATGAATTCACGCACAACCCGATCTAGCCTACGATGACGACTCCTGCGCATGTGCGCCATTTCTGGCTTGCCAGTGTGGTACTAGTGGCTGTCCTTGCGCTGCTGCCATTTTCCTTTCATGCCGAACGCCATCTGGAAACGGCAACCCGGATCGAGGGAAGCGAGGCGGGAAAAGTTCCGGAGGAGCTGGCCACTCGCTTTCATTCGCCGTTCGTCGACCGTGTAGTCCTGGTGATTCAGGGACTGCCCCCGGCCGATTCAGACGAGGGTGAGCAAGCGTTGGCAACCATCGAACAGAGGTTGCAGAAGGAACCCGGCGTATCCGGAGTCGTTTCCTATCTCGATTTTCGCGATTCGATTTTCCTGGGCAAGGGCGGAGGGACTTTTGTTCTGATTGGACTCGCCTCGACCGAAGGCCCGGTGGAATCGCTCGTTCCAAAGCTTCACGACCTGGACAACTCTCTGCAAAGTGAATTGCGTCGCCGCTATCCGGGAGTCAAGCTCGAGCTAACAGGAGAAACGCCGCTGAATTTCGACATTCGGAAGGCCAGCTCTGACGACGTGCGACGCGCCGAGAGCCTCGCAATTCCTGCCACGCTCGCACTTCTGCTCCTGGCTTTCGGAAGTGTGGTGGCAGCTCTGATTCCTGTCGTGATCGGCCAGCTTGCTATTGCAAGCGCTCTCGCGATTGCAGGTTTTTTTGCCCTGCACTGGCACTTGTCGATCCTTGTACAGAATTTGTCTACCATGCTGGGGCTGGGATTGGGAATTGATTATGCGCTCCTCATGGTCAGCCGCTTTCGTGAAGTGATAACCAGTGAGCAGGACAAGTTCAAATGCTCGTCGGTCGCGGCCCGTTGGGCCGGTCGTACACTCCTGATTTCAGCTGCGACTGTGGCCATCGGATTCCTCGCCCTCCTGACCGTGCCCATCACCGAAATCCGTTCGATCGGCGTAGCTGGGTTCCTGGTGGCGGGAACGAGTGTGTTGCTGTGCATCACCCTCGTTCCGGCGCTGCTGGGAACTCTCGGTCTGCACATCAACGCAGGCCATGTGCCGTTTCTTGCAAGCGTGGATGGGGATCGGGTTGCACGCACTGAAAACCGTTGGAGGCGCTGGGGCAAAGTGGTGGTTGCCCATCCCTGGGCGGCCATCGTTCTGGCGGGTGCACCCTTGCTCCTGCTGGCCGCGCAAGCTGCGCATCTCGATACCAACGTCCCAAGGGGAGATTGGCTGCCATCTCAGGCGGAATCCGTTCGCGCGCTTCACACGCTCGAGCGAATGGACCGGGTTGGCATTGTGTATTCGCTAAGAGTGATTCTCGAACTGCCGGATTCGATCGCACAAACAGATGCGGGCTGGAATGCGCTCGATCGTTTCAGCAAGCGGCTCGCAACCGACCCGCGCTCTGAGCGGGTGATTTCTCTCACCACGATTGCCGACAGTAACCGCTCTGCCCTCAGCGACATTTCGCGCGACACGCGGCGAGCCTTTCTGAGTCGCGATGGACGGGCGGCGTTGCTGGAAGTTTTGCCCGCGAGCTCCGTTACCCTGAACGATCAAGTCGCTTGGGTGCGTGAGCTACGGAAGGAGGGTGCTCAGATTTTCACCGGGCTCCCGGGTGCTACGTTGCGCGTCGGAGGTATTCCCGCGCTGACTGCCGATTATCAGACGATTGTCCGCGACCGCTTCACCTCCGTGTTAGCGCTTGTGGTCGGCGGGACTTTGGTGGCCCTTATGGCCGGCTTCCGATCGCTTTTCGCCGCGGTGAAGGCCATCGCTCTGAACCTGCTTTCCGTTGCGGCCTCCTTCGGAGCATTGGTACTGGTGTTTCAGGAGGGACATGGGATTCGCCTTTTCAGAGTTCCTGAGGGAACGGGCAGCATATTCCCCATTGTGCCCATCGTCGCCTTCGCCATCGTCTTCGGACTGAGCATGGATTACGAAGTATTTTTGGTGGCGCGAGTCCTCGAAGCGCGGAGGAGCGGTCTGAGCGAATTGGAGGCCATCCCCGAAGGGATTGCCAAAACTGCGGGACTGATCACCAGTGCCGCTGCCATCATGATCGTGGTATTCGCCGCATTCACGTTCGGAAACTTCTTGGTCATCAAAATGCTCGGATTTACGCTGGCAATAGCGGTGTTCATCGACGCAACCATCGTTCGCATTGTGATTGGACCTGCACTTCTCCGCGTTGCTGGCGATTGGAACTGGTGGCCGGGAGGCCTCAAGACCGCTCGCCACGCACCGGAGATCGCCGGCGGCCAATGATGCAAAGTCGAGACGCCAAATCGCGACTGAGTCATTGACTATAGGAGCGATGATACTCATTTCGCGCCAAATGTAGCTCCGTCTTGCGTATCATTTCCTGCCACAAGGAATCCGGATCGGCATTGAAAACCGTGCTGGCCTCGGCCGGAAAAATGAACCACACGCCCAATTCCACTTCCTTCTGTAGTTGTTCTTGAGTCCATCCGGCGTAGCCCAGATAAACATGAAAAACGCCGGAGTCCGGGCCAGACGACAGGGTTTGTTCGAACAGTGGCTTTGAGATAATCAGGGAAACGCCATCGAAGATCGGCT
>JASHOT010000239.1 GCA_030040965.1 Candidatus Sulfotelmatobacter sp.
CGATTCCGATTCAGCGCATCGATCCCGCACTGGAACCGAAGCAGATCGAGCGAGTGCGTGCGCTGCGGGCGAGGCGGGATGTGGGCCCGTGGAAATCTGCTTTGTCGGGCGTAGAAGATGCCGCGCGGTCCGGCGCGAACGTGATGCCGCGGATTGTGGCCGCAGTCGAGGCCAGCGCCACGGTCGGCGAAATCGCCGACGCGATGCGGAGAGTGTTTGGGGAGTACAAAGAAGCAGTTGTGATCTAAGCGTTTCCCGTCCCGGGTTCCAACGTTTCGCTATTCGTCGTCTTCGTCATCCCATTCATAACCGCAAGATCTGCATTTCCATAGTTTCGCGTGGATATTTACGGGAACGGCCAGCCACGCGAGGTGAGAAGTCATCGTCTTGTCAACTTCATTGCAAGTCACATCTATCGAATAGCACTTTATGCAGCGTGGTTGTTGGTTCGCTTCGTCTTCCTTTTCAAGAGTATCCGGGAGTCGATGCCGTAAGAGTGCCCCCGAGGCGTCGTTTTCGAGCGGTTCGCGCGCTATGTCTTCCAACCTGAGAGAAAGGCCTAATTCTTTAACTTCTTGCTCATCATGACCGAGCCAATGGGCGACTTCATGCCAAACTACTTGCTTTACTTCACCCGGCAGGTTTCCCTTGGAGCGCCGCAGAACCGGACCGCGAAAAACGAATATTAAATCAGGCGCAGTTTGGACTGAGTTGTGTTGGCGTTTGGTTCGGCTTATTCCGCTGTAGCACCCCAACAGCTCAGTTCCCTGAGGCCATTTCCCTCTCGTCGACATCTTCTGGAACATTTCTGCGGGAGGTTCATCGGCAACTTGAATGCCGGGGAAATCAGGCAGGCTCTTGATCTTCTCGGGCAACGTGCTGTATGCCCACTCGACGATCTTCTCGAAGCTAGCCCTGTCGGAATCATTAGTCATGGGCTATTTCTCGTCTAAAGAACGATTTCTACGCCGGCTGCGCCTGCATCTCCGCCACAACGGCGTCCAGATGCCGTAGCGTCTCTTCCACCGTCAGCGAATACATCTCGCGGCCCACGCCTTCACCCGACTCGAGCGCGGACTTCAGATAATGGCCGGCGATTTCCACGCCCAGAGAATCGGTGATGGACTTGCCGGTGCGCTTTTTGTATTCCACCCACGCCGGATGGGGCAGGGCGACCCAGACTTTGCGTCCATCAACAAGAAATTTGTAGTCGACGGCGTCGGCGTGGCGAGTGGCGATGGCTACGACCTGCGCCTGGTAAATGCAGTGGACTTGCTTTTTCGTCCAGCGATCGGTCGCAGTGAAGTTGTCGAACATGAAACGATCATAGCGGACAGGCTGTCGCGCGGGCAAACGCGGATCTTTCTGAAACGCACTTCTTGTAACATGAAACTGTGAAGACGCAGACGCGCGGGAAAAAAATCACAGAACTGAACGTGCTTCGTGCCAGGCACTTGACTGCTTTGCCCTGGCTCGTGCATGGATTCTCGACACGGACCGGGGGATTCTCCAGCGCTTACGGCAAATCCGATCTGAATCTGGGTTTTACCAGCGATGACGCTCGCTCAGCTGTCGAACGGAATAGAGCCGCATTTCTTCGAGCCTTAGGCGCGACTGGGAGAAATCGGCTTGTAAAGCACAGCAAAATCCCCGCGTCTGGCCAAACCGGCCAGAAGCGGGGCACCCTGCTCTGGCCGCTCGTGACGCTGCGCCAGGTGCATTCTGACATCATTCATTGCGTGGACTCTGCGTCGGGCGAATTGCAGACCGGCGACTTGCAGACGGGAGACGGATTGATTACGGCGACTCCGGGGCTGCTGCTCGCAATTCAGACTGCGGATTGCCTGCCGGTGATCCTGGTCGATCCGAAACATCGTGCGATTGGAGTTTTTCACGCGGGTTGGCGAGGCACGGTGCAGCGCATCGTGGAAAAAGGTGTGGGCGAAATGCGGCGTCATTTCGGCAGCGGACCGCGCGATCTGCGGGCGGCGATCGGTCCCGGCGTTCATGAATGCTGTTACGAAGTCGGCGAAGAAGTGAGGACGAAATTCGAATCGCAGTTTCCGTACGCTGCCGAGCTGTTTCGCGAGGTTAAGGAGTCGGACCCGGTGCGGGAGAAGTATCCTCTGCTGTTTCTCACGGCGCGAGCGCCCGGGCACGGCGAGTTGCCTCCAAAACTGTTTCTCGATCTGGTGGAAGCAAATCGGCGGCAACTCGTGTCATCCGGCGTACCGGCAAAGAATATTGACGCGTCGCCGCTGTGCACGAATTGTCGCGTCGATCTTCTGTTTTCTTATCGCGGGGAAAAAGGCAAGACCGGGAGAATGATGGCGGTCACGGGGATTCGTGGCGACTAATCGCTCCCGCGAGGCGTCGTCGGGTACGCTCGGGATGACGCAAGTGAGGGGACTGTGGACCACAGGAGCGGTCTTAATCTCCGGAGGGGGAAGTCCGTTCAGATTTGAGCCCGCGCAGGAGCAGGCGCACCAGCATTCCATCGAAGCGTGTGCCACTCATGTGAGCGAGTTCGTCGAGAGCCTCGTCGGGAGTTCGGGCGGCGGCGATCGACTGCTCGGTAACCATATTGGCGTAGGCGTCAGCCAGGCCGATAATGCGCGCCCACAGCGGAATCTGCTCGCCCTTCAGTCCGTCGGGGTATCCAGAGCCGTCGAAGCGTTCATGATGGCGCTCGATGGCATCGCTCATTCTGTCGCTTTGGGGAATGACGCCAACGATCTGCGCGCCCAGTTGCGCGTGAACTTTTACCAGCAGAAATTCTTCGTCGGCAAGAGGGCCGGGCTTGTTGAGGATGCGCTCCGGTATGAAAATCTTTCCCACGTCATGAACGCGCGCGGCGTAGACCAGATCTGCCGTCTCCTCGGAAGACAAGCCGAGGGCGCGCGCAATCACTTCGGTATAGCGCGCGACGAGATCGCCGTGGCCGGCGGTCTGAATTTCGCGAGACTCGGCGGCGCGGCTGAGAGATTCGATCGCCTCTTTCAGGAGCGGAACATTGCACCCGTCCTCTCCGCCGCACAGCTTATAAAGCGTTGAGGTCAACTCGCTGACGCGCTCGTGTCCGTTGTGCTCGCGCTGCAGAAATCCCTCGATGTACGCCGAGATCTGCTGACGTTGACGGGCGAATCCCTGGCCTTCCACAAATTCCTGCGCGCTTGAAACCAGATTTCCGCCGGAGCGCTTGGAGACGTACATGCCGGCGTCGGCGACGCGGATGATGTCTTCGATGGAGAATCCGTGCATGGGGAAGCTGGCGACGCCGAAGCTGCCGGTGATGTGATGTTCGGCGAGCATGGGATCGGCTGCCATCCATTGCCGCAGGCGCTCGGCCAGAACCTGCGCCTGCTCGGCTCCCGTCTCAGGCATGAGGATGATGAATTCATCTCCTCCATAACGCGCGACCACGTTCGACTGGCGCGACTTTTGTTCGAGCAGGCGCCCCACGCGAGCCAGCACGAGATCGCCCTCGAAGTGGCCCATCGAATCGTTGACTTCCTTGAACTTGTCGAGATCGACGAGAACCACGGAGAATGGCCGACCCGAGCGCGATGCGCGCTTCCACTCGGCCGAGAGCGCCTCCCAGAAAAATCGCCGAGTTTTGATTCCGGTCAAGCCGTCGGTAATCGATTGCTGCTGCAGTTTCTGAAAAACGAAAGCATTGTGCAGCGCTGTCGAGAGTAAATCGGCGAGCGTGTTGAGAATCAGAACGTCCTGCGGCGAGAAGGCATTTTCGTTGTGGCTTTCCACGTTGAGGACGCCGAGCAGGGATTCACCATAGGTGATGGGAATGCAGAGAATGGCGCGGGAGTCGGACAAAATGCCTTTCAGATTTCCGGGCAGCGCATTTTGCACGAGAGCCCGTTCGCCGGTGCGCGCCACGCGGCCCAGAATGCCGCTTCCGAGCGGAATGCGCTTGCCCATGGCGTGAGCCGTTGCGCCGGCCTCGGCCTTGATTTCGATTTCCTTGGTTCCGTAGTCGAGCAGTCCGATGCCGATGTGGTCGAAACTGAAGTTCTGCTGGATTTCTCCGACAATCTGTCCGAGCATGTGCACGGGATCGTCGCTGGAGATGGCGGTGCGCGAAATATTGTTGAGAAACGACAATTGCCGGGAGCGGCGCTGTTCATCGGCAAACAGGCGGGCATTGTCCATTGCGACTGAGACCTGCCCGGCGGCGGTGACCAGAACATCGAGATCGCGCTGCTCGAAGACGAACTCGCGTTCCGGATTCATGGCGACCATCACTCCGCAGGACCGATTGCCGAGAAAAACTGGAGCGGCAATCAGGCACTTCGCTGGACGCTCCGGGACATGAGTGATGCCCAGCCGTCTCCGCGTGGCTTCCAGATCCGATCGAATGAGCATCGGCTCACCGGTGCGGATCACATACTCCGTGAACGCATTGTGCGCTTCGCGAGTGCGCTTCGCCAGAAGGCGATTATCACGAATCTCGATTTCGAAACGAATCTCTTCACCTTCCTGAAAGGCGATGTAGAAGTGACTGGTATCGAAAATCTGTCCGAGTTCAGCCTGAATGGTGCGAAGGATTTCGTCCTGGTCGAGGCGTGAACTGATGGCCTTGCCGATGTCGGTCAGCAGCTCATATTCCTTTGTCCGGCGATGAGCGTCGTGACTGACGACATAATTCTCGAGGGTAAGGCCGAGTTGCAGCGCCAGTCCGACCATCAGGCGCGGACCTGACGAACCGAATGCGCCGTGTTCGGCGTGCGGGAACAGAATGACGCCGAAATTGTGCTCACGCGTCTGCAGCGTGACCGCGGTCAGATTGCGGACTTCGGCCTTGAGCAGAATGCGCTTGAACTCGGCAAAGATTCCCGACGGACTCGCCGAGAAGGGCTCCGTCATTTCCGCTATCTCGTGTACGGTGAAAATCCCGTTCTGCCGGTAAGCCAGTTCACAGATGAAATCGCCCGCGCCGGTTCGTTCGAGATTTTCAACAAATCCTGGAGGAAATCCGCGTTGCACTGACGGAAGCAGCCCGCGCCATCGTTCGGTGATGCAGATGGCCGCGCACTGGGCCGGCACCGCGCTCATCAAGCGCTCCAGCGCAGCCCGCATGCTGGGGACCAGGTCTTCGGCAAAAAGCAGGCGGCGCGGATCGACTCCGAGAGTCGACAAGGCCAGCGTATTTTCCAGCACCGCATTGCGCTGATTTTCGAAAAGCACCATCACCATGGCGATGCCGAGCAACATCTGCGGCACAGGACCAAACAGGCGAGTGGCGGTGCCGAAGCGCTCCGGCCACGGCCCCTGCATCTGTCCGACGCCCATGAGAACGGCCCAAAGGGCAAGCGCAACCGCGAGCACCTGGAAGGCGAGCGATCCGCGCTTGTGGCCATTCACATAGAAAACCGCCGAGGAGTAAAGCAGGATGGCGGCTAATCCAACGCCGAGGCGGACCGCAGGCTGCACATCGGGAACAAATACACCGTGCACAAAGTGCTGCCACAGGGTCACACCGGCGAGCATGACTCCAACGATGGCGACGCCCGCGTCGTACCAGCGGAAGCGGTAGGCGGCGCGCATCAGGCGGGTGGAAACGAAGATGCATAACGCCATCGCAACCAGAAACAGCTCGCTGGCAAAATACGCGGTGGCAGAAGAAGGAAACGCGTCGAACACGTAATGCAGTGAATAGGCCGCCCAAGCCAGCAGCCAGGTAAAGAAATAAGGCTGATGGCTCTGTTGGTAAAGGTAGTAGAAAACCAGGAACAGCAGAACGGAGACGAACCCGGGTATGACAACGGCGGTAATGACAATACTGTTCATAGGGTCGGTGAGGACACCTCTGAGCGATACCGCTCAGTTGGGGGGAAACAGTGCTGCCATGTTTTCATATCAGGATCAAGAGCACAATAGGATTTACGTACATTGACCAAATTCGATGCCGTTCCTAAGCGCGAAAGCAGTTGCCAAAACGTTAAGGCTGCTTCGCTTGACGGGTGGAAGACAGGGTCCGTAGCATCGAAGGTCGGGCAACTTGCGGCGAAAGCTGCACTTCAAGATCTATCCCGGAATTGCCGATTCGCGTTTTGATCTGATCTTATGCCGGAAATTTTGAATACATCATCAGGTAAGCCTCGCGTGCGCTTTGCGCCCTCGCCAACTGGATTTCTTCATGTGGGCAGCGCGCGCACGTTCATCTTCAACTGGCTGTATGCGCGGCGAAATCATGGAACGATGATTCTGCGGCTCGATGACACGGATGTGGAGCGCAATACCGATGCATCGGTGAATTCGATTTTTGAAGGCCTGAAGTGGTTGGGACTGGGATGGGATGAGTATTATCGCCAATCGGATCGGCTTGACCTGCATCGCAAGACCGCCTGGTCAATCTTCGAAAAAGGACTGGCGTATCGCGACTTCACACCGGCGCGCACGGGCGACGCCGAAAAGTCGGGCGCACAGGGAACGTGGCTGTTCAACCCGGGCATGCGCGATCTGCCGCGCGAGGAAAGCGAGCGTCGTGCCGCGTCGGGCGAGCAGTTCGCGCTGCGCTTTCGTGTACCCCGCGACGCGGGCGAAGTCGTTCGATTTACGGATGCGGTGTACGGCGAGCAGATGAAGGCAGGCGCCGACATCGAGGACTTTGCGCTGCTGCGATCGGACGGAATGCCGACGTATCATCTGGCCTCGTGCGCCGATGACGCTGACTTGAAGATCAGCCACATCATTCGCGGGCAGGACCATCTCACGAACACATTCAAGCACGTGCTGATTTTTGAAGCCGCCGGTTACACGCCGCCGCAGTTCGCGCATTTACCGTTGCTGGTGGCGCCGGATGGGACGAAGCTCTCGAAGCGCAGGCATGGCCCAGTCGTGAGCGTGACTACTTATCGCGACGCGGGATTTCTGCCCGAGGCGTTCATCAATTTCCTGTGCCTGCTCGGCTGGTCGCCGAAAGACGATCGTACGAAGATGAGCCTTTCGGAGCTGACCGAGATGTTTTCGCTGGAAGGAATCAACCGCGCGAATGCAGTGGTGAATTTCAAGGAGCCGGCTTCGTCTCCCGAGGAAACGTTCGATCCCAAAGCAGTGTGGCTGAATGCGGAGCACATTCGCGGACTAGCCATCGAGGATTTGAGCCAGCGCCTGCTGCCGATTGTGCAGGAGCAGTATCCGAATGTGACGGCGGAGCGGATGATCGAGATTACGCCGCTGATTCGCGAGCGCATCAAGTTTCTGCGCGACGCGCTCACGGCGGCGGACTTCTTCTTCGTCGATGAGTTGCCGCCGTATGACCCGGCTGAATTGATTCCGCAAAAAGGCGATGCGTCGATGGCCAAACGAGTACTCGAGAAAGCGCAGATCGTGCTCGGGAATGTGGAGTTCAAACACGATCCGCTCGATCATGCGCTGCGCGCGGCGGCGCAGGAACTGGGTGTGAAGGCCGGACAAATGTTCCAGCCGATCCGCGTGGCGGTATGCGGACGGAAGAATGCGCCGGGGCTGTTCGAGACGCTGGAAGTGCTGGGGAAAGAGACGACGCTGAAGCGCATCACCCGGGCGATTCAAAAAACTCGCTGATCGCTACTTGAGATGAAAATCAACTTCCACCGCGATCTGGGTGGCGACCGGCTTTCCATCTTTCATCGCGGGTTTGAATTTCCAGCTTTTCACCGCGGCAAGCGCGTTTTCGTCTAACCCTTTGCCCAGGCCGGTGATGATGCGAACGTGAGTCGGGGTGCCGTCGGTTTCGACGATCAGCGCAACCAAACACGTACCTTGATATTTCGCCTCGCGAGCTTCTTTCGAGAATTCCGGTTCAGGCTGGAGGATCGGTTGTGGCGGCGAGACGCAGCCCGACGTGGCTTTCGCATCGCAGGTTAGTACTATCCCGACTACGCCGACCGGTGGAGGCTCGGCTGTGTCACCCGGAATTCGGCCCTGCTGATTCAGCGACAGCAGGTTCGTGATTGCCTGGCTGTTCCCCTTAGCCGCCGCTTTGCGCAGCCAGCCTATCGCTTCCGTGTCATCTTGCTTGACCCCTAGCCCATTGGAGTAAAGATGGCCGATGTCGTTTTCGGCCTGCGCATCACCCTGATCTGCGGCCTTGCGATACCAGTTCATCGCTTCCGCATAGTCCTGCTTCACGCCAAGGGCGGACTCGTACATCCACCCAATATAAACCTGCGAATCGCTGATGCCGGCTTCCGCTGGCTTCCGAGCGAGCGACATAGCCTGTGCATAATCCTGCGGCACTCCCTTTCCCGTCAAATAGAGATAGGCAAGATTGCTCTGCGCATGCAGGTTCCCACGATCTGCGCTCATGCGATACCACTTCGCCGCTTCCGCGTAGTCCTGTTTAACACCCCAGCCGTTGTAGTAAAGCCTGCCGATTTCGTTCTCGGCTTCGGGACTGCCTTTCTCCTTTGCCTTTTGGAAACACGACATCGCCTTGGCATAGTCTCTGTCGACGCCGAATCCGTTTTCGTACAGGCTCCCGATGTTTCTCTGCGCAAGAGCGCTGCCATGTCCGGCTGCCCGGTAATACCAGGCGATGGCCTGTGCATAGTCTCGGGTCACGCCCAGTCCGTTCTGGTAGAGATTGCCGAGATTATTCTCCGCGTCCGCGTCTCCCTTTTGTGCGGACTTGCGATACCACTCCGCTGCTTGAGCGTAATCTTGGGAAACTCCGAGGCCATTCTCATAAAGGAAGCCGATGTTGCTCAAAGCCTTGACATCTCCCTGATCCGCCGCCTTCCGAAACCAGGACATCGCTTGGCCATAGTCTGGCCCAACTCCCAAACCACTTCGGTATAGCCAGCCGAGATTACACTGCGCGGTAGCTTCACCCTGATTGGCAGCCTTTCGGTACCAGTCGGCAGCTTCACCGTAGTCTTGCTTGACTCCCCAGCCGTTCTGGTAGAGCCAGCCGATGCTGTTCTCGGCTGCGGCGTTCCCCTGCTCCGCAGCTCTGCGATACCAAGTCAGTGCCGACGCGTAGTCCTGCTGTTGAAAGTACTGTGTCCCGAGCTGCTCCTGTGCGTCGGGGGTGGTCGGTTGCGCGGGCGAGTTCTTTTGAGCTACTGCAGTCGAAGAGAGCAGAGTCAGCCAGATCAGTACACGCACGGCGTTCAAGCTACACCTCGATGATTCGCGGTCCCAAGGAAGGAGTCTGATTATATCTTTTTAGATTTGACAGAAAGTACTTTGTATTATAAAGTATTCCAATGACTGATCTTGCCGAGCCGTTTCGCCGTCCGGTGCCGAAGCGATGGATTCCACGCGAGATGTTGACCGCGCCGGCGCTCGACCCAAGCGAGCGTCAAAGCAAGCATGCCAGCGAGCCCTGCGGCCCGGTCGAAAAGCACTACGCGCTGCTGATCAATCCTTTTTATCCCAAGGATGCGAACGCGAGTTTTGGCAAGCACGTGCTTACGCCTACACTCGCGCTGACCAGCTTTGCTGCGACCACGCCCGCACACTGGCGCATTGAGTACTGGGACGAGAACTTGCTGCATGGACGGCCGCCGTTTCGTCCCATGCCGGAGGTGGTAGGAATCACCGTGCATCTGACGTTTGCGCGACGCGCCTATGAGTTGGCCGACTGGTATCGCGCGCGGGGAGCGAAGGTGATTCTGGGCGGGCTGCATGTGCTGTCGTGTCCGGAGGAATGCGCGCCTCATGCGGATGCCCTGGCGCTGGGCGATGGAGTGCAGCTCTGGCCGCTCATCTTGCGGGATGTGGAAGCGGGTTCTCTCGAACCGCGTTACGTGGCGACGTATGAGAACGACTATTGTGACGATCCCGCGCCGCGGCGCTCGATTCTTCCACGGCGCAGCTTTCTTACCACGACCAGCCTGATCGCGACGCGGGGATGCCACAACCGCTGCGGGTTTTGCTATCTGGCGACCGATGGCCTGCGGATGCCGTATCGGATGAAGCATCCGCAGCAGGTGGTTTCCGAGTTCGCCGAAGATGACCAGCCGTATGCGGTTTTCATCGACAACAATCTGGGCTCGCGGCGCGATTATCTGCACGCGCTGTGCAATGCGCTTCGTCCGCTGAATAAAATCTGGAGCGCTGCGGTGACGATCGATGTTACTGACGATCCTTCGCTCATCCGCAACATGGCGCTGGCGGGATGCACCGGAGTGTTCATCGGCTTCGAGTCGCTTTCGGACGACAACATCAGCGATTCGCACAAGAAGAGTCCGAAGACTTCTGATTATGCGCGGCGCGTGCGCATTCTGCACGACTACGGCATTCAGGTGAACGGATCGTTCGTGCTGGGATTCGATCACGACCGCACTGACGTGTTTGTGCGGACGGCGGAGTGGATTGAGGAAAACCGGCTGGAGTGCGCGACGTTTCACATCTTGACGCCGTATCCGGCGACCCCGCTGTTTCGGCAGATGGAAGCCGAGGGGCGCATTCTGCATCGCGACTGGACGCTCTATGACACAGGACACGCCGTGTTCCGGCCGAAGCACATGAGCGCCGAAGAACTGGAGCGGGGCTACGCGTGGATCTATCAGCGGCTGTTTTCGCATGGCTCGATCTGGCGGCGTCGGCCGGACGAGTGGCAGGCGGTGCCGCTGTATCTGGCGATGTCGTATCTGTATAAGCGGTCGAATCGGTTCTGGCATTTGCTGATCAAGCATGACCTGGTCAATCCGGTGTGGCGGCCGCTGGTGGAGATGACGCGCTGGCGGCATGTGCGGTATCGACGAAGGCTGGCGGAGTGTGGTGTGGGTGCGACGGCTGGGGGGCAGGTGGTGACGGCTGGAGTATAGGCTCGGGGACCCTCCCCCCCTATTTTTTTGCCGTTTCCCGTAAATTGTTAGAGCGAAAGATGTTAGTTGGCGTAGATTCGGGCGAATCCGGGCAAAATATTGGAAACA
>JASHOT010000027.1 GCA_030040965.1 Candidatus Sulfotelmatobacter sp.
TAGCAAACAGAGAAAGGAGGAGCCATCTGATTTTCGACTAGACCGTGTTCTCGGTGACTGCGAGTTTTTTGTTGGCTATCGAAGCCGAAGTGAAGTAGGCAGCGCCCACTGATACTGAGGAGCCCAATCTGCACAGAGCCCAACGTTGGCTCGCCCAAAGTGCGTATGGAAGGAAGGCTAATCAGTCTGAACAAACACCGCTAGCGAGAATCGGAAATATCAACAAAGGCGCAAGCAGAGTCGATACGCACGCAATAGTCGCGCGAACTCTGCAGAGTTAATGTCGATCGGCTGCCATCAACGGATCACCGGTTCCGTGTCCATAGATTTGGAACCAGAGAAAGTTTGTGGATAGCCGCGAATTGCTAGCGGGTCGCCTGACTCGGTCCGCACCCGTCCGCCTGATGAAATTCCTGTGGGTCTGACAAATCACGCACGTAGGACACGAGCGGGGTCGGTCTGGCTTGCTCGCCATGCTGGCAATAGACAAGCGAGGATCGCAGTCGTTGCCATTGTTGCAAAGGCAAGTCCGAATACTACCGGATCATATGGGCTTACGTTATAGAGAAGTTGTCCGAGCGATCGGGTGAGAGCCAGAGCCGCGACGGCGCCGACAAGGACACCGCCCATCGTTAATCGGAGCCCGCGAGACACTACGAGCCGGAGCAGGTTCGACGCGTCCGCGCCAAGGGCCATGCGCAAGCCTAACTCGCGCGTGTTTTGCGCCACGGTGTAGGACATCACTCCGTAAAGTCCTACAGCGGCAAGCAGTAGGGCCAATACACCCAAAGTCGAGACGAGCGTGACGGCAGCGAGTTGCGGCGAGTTGGCGCGGTTGACTTGTTCCTGAAGCGTCGTGATCCCATACAGGGCAAGATTCTGGTCGAGTGCGTGGACTTCCCGGAGAACTGCCGCCGTTGTGCTCTCGAGCGATTGTGTAGTGCGGATATTAAGATCTGGCTCGCGGACGAAATCTTGGCGCAACGGCACATAGAAAAAAGGTTTCGGAGTCTCGCGCATGCTTTCATATTTCGAATCAGCGGCCACACCTACGACACGAGCCCAGCGTCCCTTCACCTGAAGTCTACTTCCGACCGGATCCTGGCCACGCCAGTAGCGCATCGTCATGGCTCCATTCACGATCGCGACCAGCGGCGCGTTCTCATCGTCGCTTCGCGCAAATTCGCGACCAGAGAGAAGAGGGATTCCCAGAGTTGCCAGATATCCCGGGCCGACCTGGTTGTATTCCACTTCCGTTTGTTCGTCGGGGGCCGGTTGATAGCCGTCGACGGCAATCGGCGATGACGAGAAGCTGGCGTATCCGAGTGGAGTCACCGCCGCAAACGCAGCGGACTTAATACCCGGCAATTCATTCAGGCGGTCGACAAGTTCGTTCTGAAATGTCTTGGCTCGCGCAGCATCATAACCCGCAGCCACAGTCGATACCGCGGTTACCGCCACGTTCGTCGTGGAAAAGCCCGGGCTGGTGGTTCGAATTCTCTGTAGGCTTTCGAGCAACAGTGCTGCCCCAACCAGCAAAATGAAACTCAAACAAACTTGGACTGCGACCAATCCCGACCGAATCCAACCTTTTGAACCGCCACCTACCACAGTTCCGGATTCGGTTTTCAGTGGGCCAGCCAGATCCGGGTGACGCGTCTGTAATGCCGGAACCAAGCCAACGAAGAGGGTAACCAACAGGCAAATGCCGCCGCCAATAACCATCACACGCGCGTCGATCGCACTTGGCAGGTACAATGATCCGCCGTCACGCCCTGGAAGCAAACTCACCAGCAGGTGCCGGCACGCATAGGCCAGCAAGAAACCTCCGATAGTTCCGAGCGCCGACAGGGTGAGGCCTTCGGTCAGGAGTTGCCGTAACAGACGACCGCGGCTGGCCCCGATGGCTAGGCGCACGCTCATTTCGTGGCGGCGAACCAACGACCGCACCAGGAGCAGATTGCCGACGTTCGCGCACGCGATGAGCAGGACAAAGGCAACGACGGCAACCATCACCGAAAGCGTGGGCAGCAGTTCGCCGGCGTGGTTGAACGGGGTTTGCCAAAGCGCCCACAGCCTGATGTTGCGCCCTCGGTTGGTGGCGGGGTAGTCATTCTGCAATCGTGCCGCGATGGCGGAGATTTGTTGTTGTGCTTGTGTCCGGCTGACACCGGGTTTCAGGCGCACATACGATTCGACCCAGCGTGCACCGCGATCTTCGAGCTTGTAACCGCCTCTGCGGAAGTTGCCCTCCATCGATGCTGGGACCCAGAACTGTATTGCCCTGCCCACGAACGTTCCATAAAATCCCTCCGGCGCGACTCCAATGATCGTATGCAGGACATTGTTCAACCGCTGCGTTTTCCCGATGATCTGCGGATCGCGCTGGAAGCGATCGCGCCACATCTGATAACTGACGACCACAACGGGATGAGCATCGTTGCCCGCGTCTTCGTCCGACTCGAAGCCGTGGCCGAGAACCGGATGAACACCAATGGCGTCGAAATAGTTGGCTGAGACAATGCTCCCGGTCGTGACTTCCGCGTGGTCTCCAATATTCAGCGTGCTGCCAGTAATGCTGCTGACAAAAGAGTCTTCGCACAGCGTGCAGTTGCGGCGCAGATCGAGGAAGTCTGGCCAAGAAAGCTCATCGGGGCTGCTCTCTCCCTGCACTGTCGCGGCAACGGCGAAGAGCCGTTCCTGATGTTCTACCAAAGGGTATGGGCGGAATAGAATTCCTTCCACCCAACTGAACACGGCGGCATTCGCACCGATGCTCAAGGCGAGGCACAGAGTCGCCAGCGCTGAAAATCCTGGGTTGCGAACTAATTGCCGAAATCCGTAGCGCAGATCCTGAACGAAATCCTGCACGAGACTTCCCCCGTGAGCTTCGCGGCATTGCTGTTCGATCTGTCTCATCCCACCCATGGCGCGCATAGCGGCAACGCGCGCTCCTTCGGAGGACATGCCATTCGCGACGTTTTCGCTGACCTGCCTTTCCAGATGCTCTCGAAGTTCTTCTTGCATTTCCTGGTCCACTTGATTGGCAAGGAAGAACGAACGCAACCGCACTGGGAGGGAATAAAGCCATTGTTCAATATTCATTTTCAGGCCTCCTTCAGCTGAACGATGCCAGAGATCGCAGCCGACACGCGGTTCCAGTTCGCAGCCTCCTTTTCGAGTTGCTTCCTGCCCACTGGCGTCAGCGAATAAAACTTCGAACGCCGGTTGTTCTCACTCGCTTTCCACTGGGCCCGAATCCAACCACGATGTTCGAGCTTGTGCAGAGCCGGATAGAGTGAACCGTCACTGACACGTGGCGGCAAAGCCATGCGCCAGAGATCTGCAGCTACTTGCAAGCACCGATTATGACCGATTGGCAGAAAGGACGACAGAAGTGAAACGCATGCTCACCGGTGCTGGTGCAAAAGCTGAAAGCTGTTGGCTGATAGCTGAATGCACTCGCAAATCAAAATTTCAAATATCTTTGCCTATGCTTAGCAGACTTAGAAGATTACGTCCCAGGAGTGGGTCTGGAACTGGGCCGGTTCTTCGAGCATGTCAAGCAGGGCCCTCGCACAATAGGCTCGGTCATACGTCTAGTGAATGTGAAGAGCTGAAATCTGATAATCTTCCTGCGAAAGGAACACGACTATGCCCGTGAAGGCAATGAAAGCACCCGTGCGAGCAAAGCGCAGCAGAGCGGAAATGCAGCAGGAGTTCGCGGAGATCCAAGAGCAGGTGGAATCTGCACGCGAGGCCGCAGACGCCAAGGCCGAGGGGGCCGCGCGATTGCGCGCGGCCGAGGTCCGGCAAGCCGCCGAGGGTATAACGGTCGAGGCTGTAGTGCAGAAGATTTCAGGGCTGGGACTTGAGGTCGGCAAGGCGCTAGCCGATGTTTCCGAGCAGCTCACGCAGGAGGTGAAGGTACTGGCCACGGTGCGGGAGGCAGTAGCGCTCGAGCGCAAGGAACTGGAGCAGCTCCATAAGATGGACGTGGCGGCCACGGCGCTCGATCAGATCGTGCAGGATTATTTGCGAGAAAAGCAGCGTGCGGAGGCAGAGATAGGTGCGCTGCGCCAGGCGTGGGAGGAAGAGTCGGCGAGAATGGAACGTGAGCGCAAAGAGCAGGACGAGAATCTTAAGAAGCAGCGTCAGCGCGAGATCGAAGATTATGAGTATAAGAAGGCGCTGGAGCGCAAGAAAGCTCAGGACAAGTATGAAGAAGAGATGCGCTTAGTCGAGAAAAGGAACCAGGAGCGTCAGGAGGCTCTGGAGAAAGCGTGGAGACAGCGCGAGGCGGAACTGAAAGAGCGCGAAGACGAACTGACGCGTTTACGAAGGGAAGGTGAGGGTTTTCCTGCACGTCTCCAGAATGAGGCGGAGACTGCAGCGTTGCGGGTGCGACGCGAGACGGAAGCCAAGTTCGAGCATGAGGTGCTCGTTCTGAAGAAGGACGCGGAGACCGAAAAGCGGCTTGCTGAACTGCAGGTGAGGACCCTGGAGGAGACTCTGGCCCGCCAAGCTTCTCAGATCGTGACGCTCGAAAAGCAACTAGTAGATGCTAAGCAGCAGGTGCAGGACATTGCCTTGAAGGCGATCGAGGGGGCCTCTGGGTCGAAGGCGTTGTCACATGTCAACCAGATCGCTATGGAGCAAGCAAAGAATCGACCTCAAGGGTAGCAGGACGGCCTCGACCCGAGTCTGCCCCCAGCGCCCCGACCGACCAT
>JASHOT010000240.1 GCA_030040965.1 Candidatus Sulfotelmatobacter sp.
GTCGAGAATCAGGTAGTCGAGAACAAACCACTACTGGCTGGATGCCTTTTCCTTGTTCGACGCCACTTTCACTCCGCTCAGCCCGTCCGCATATTTCGCAATGCCGCGATACAGTGATTCCGCTATCCGTTGCCGGTATTCGCTCGTCTCCAGACGGCGCTCGTCGGTCGGATTACTCACAAAAGAGATTTCCGCCAGAATCGACGGCATGTTCGCGCCAATCAGCACAATGAACGGCGCCTTCTTCACCCCGCGATCGCGGATCGCCGGACTCTTCAGCGCGAGGCCGCCGTGCAGCGACTCCTGCACGTCGCCGGCAAATTCGCGGGACTCTTCGATCTTCTCCTTGAGCGCGATTTTCTTCACCAGATCCTGCAGCTCGTAGATCGATTTCTCGGAAACTGCGTTTTCGCGCGCCGCCACTTCCAGCGCCTCCGGCGAAGACGTGAAATTGAGGTAATAGGTTTCCACGCCGCGCGCATCGGGATCGTGGCTCGAATTGGCATGGATCGAGATAAACAGATCTGCCCGCTGCTGGTTGGCAATCGCCGTGCGCGTCTCCAGCGGAATGAACGTATCGTCCTTGCGCGTGTAGACGACCTGCGCGCCCAGCCGTGCTTCCAGCAGTTTGCCTAACCGTCGTCCAACGTCCAGCACCAGGTCTTTTTCTTCCAGGCCGTCCGGTCCGATCGTTCCCGTATCGTGCCCGCCATGTCCCGGATCGATCACAATCTTCCCAATCTTCAATCCCAGCACGCGAATCAGCGACCGGTTTCCGCTCGCCGTAGGCTGCGCCTCTCGCGCATCCAGCTCGGATCTGCGGCTTCCACGGCTACCGACCGCCGCTTTGCCGCGCTTCGAAGCGGCAACGCTCTTGTCGGCGCTGGCACCCTCAGCATCGCCCGCATTTGCGGTATCGACATTCGATGCATCACGAGCAGACGCATCTCCAGCCGAAGCCCCGGCAGTATCCGTTGCGGTCTCGTTCGCGCTCTCGGCTTTCTTCTGTCGTTTCGCAGGTGACAGACGTGTCGAACCTTCCGGCTTGGCCGTTTCCGCCGCAGACGAATCATCTTCATCATCCGCGTCAACGATCACCTTCTTGATCGTCCCCGTCGGGGTCTTGACCTCAACCTCGTGCGTTCTCGGCTTATGCGGCTTTTCCGGCGCGTCATTCAGCACGACGCTGGTCGATTCTTCGTCACTATCCGCCTTCGGTTGCTCGTGGATCTGCTCCTTCTTACTCGCCGGCACGCCGGCCAGAGCTTTCACGTCGGCCCTCAATTCCGTCTTCGGAACGTTTTTCGAAATGCCCGTCTTCGCCACTTCCCCGCGCGCAGCGTTGGCCTTCGCGGCTTCCACCTTCGCAACGTCAGATGTCGAAACTTCCGCGTCTGCCGTCTCCGCCTTCGATCCCGCCTTCGGCGGAACCTCAACATCGGCCCTGAGCGCGTCTCTCGCTGCGGTTTTCCGCGCTGAACTGTCGCCCTTCCCGTGGATATCCTTGCCGTGAATGTCCCCGTGAATATCAATGATCAGCCGGTAGGGATTCGGCAGCAAAAACGCCTCATAGTCGGAAAGGCTCTCTACTTCCAGCACCACCCGCGTCCGCCCCGGCTGAAATTGCGCCACCCGGATTTTTTTCAGGAAGCCATCGTCCACGTCGAAACTCTTGCCCACCAGCGTCGAGGCCAGCTTGGTATCGCGCAGGTCGAAAAAAATCCGGTCCGGATTCGCAATCCGCTGCGATCCGAATTTCACTTCACTCTCCAGATCGATCGCCACGCGCGTATAGTCCGGCGTCGACCAATGGCGAATGCCGGTCACGCGCGGCAGTCGGCCCAACTCTCCTTTCGCAACCGCCTCCGAATCGTCCCCACTGGCCGCGTTCGCGGCAACATCCGAATCCTTTTCTCCGGAATCCTTGCCGCTCGCCGTCTTCGATATATCCGTCGTTTCCGCCGACTTCCTATTTGCCGTTTCCCGATCGGACGAAGAAGATTGTTTCTCCGCCTCGACCTTTTTCGCGGCCGCGGCATCTCGATCGAGTTGCGCAATCGCCTGCTGCGCGTCATCGACCAGCCGGTTGTGCGGATAGCGATGCAGAAATTCCTTGAACGTCGCTCGCGCCTGGTCGGGATCGTTCAGATCGTCGTTATAAATTTCGCCAATGGTAAACAGCGCGTCGCACCGATACTTGCTGCCAGGATATTCCTTGCGCAGAAACTTATATTGCGCGATCGCCGCATTCAGGATCTTGTCGTCGTCGAAGCGCCGGCCCATCTCCACCAGCGTTTCCGCGACGGCCACCACGCTGGGGTCGGCCTTCGTCGAAGTCGGCGCTCCGAAGTAAACGCTGCGGTAGGCATTGATCACGCGCTGGTAGTCGCGCCGCGTACGGTCTGCCGGAGGTCGCCCGTTCAGCGCCTCGCGCATCCGCTCGGCCGTGGCGAAATGATCGCGTGCCCACGCTTCGCTGTGACGAACCCTCGCGTAGGCCGCCGACGTTGTGAGAACAAGCAGTAGCGCAACGACTCGATACGCACTCCCAGACATGGTCTTGAAAGGGCGCGGCTTCAGCCACGCCGTCTTTGCAAGAAGGACGCGGGCTTTAGCCCCGGAGGGCTTCGAACTGGCTACTTGGAACATCTGGGTCCTGGGAGACCTTATCTTCTAACAGATGCCGGAAACCTGCCCCACGTTGTTAAGCGGTTTCTCGGTACTCGCAACTCGGTACTACTCCGTGTTGCTGATATAAAGCACGCCGCGCGAATCCCGCTCCACTCGCACCGGATCGCGCGACGCACCCGACGAACCGAAATCGAATCCGCCGTAATAAAGATTCGTAATCCTCCGCACGTAATTCTGCGTCTCGGCAAACCGCGGAACTCCAGCGCTCCGCGCCACTGCTCCCGAGCCCGCGTTATAGGCCGCCAGCGTCAGGTTCACGTCGCCGTTGTAATTTTCCAGCAACTGCTTCAGGTGCCGCACGCCCGCATCCACGTTCTGCTCGGCGTCAAACGGATTTTTCACCTTCAACTCGCGGGCCGTCGAGGGCATCAGCTGCATCAGCCCCATCGCGCCCTTGCGCGAAACCGCATTGGAATTGAAATTCGACTCCACCTTCACCACCGCCCGCACCAGGTTCGGATCCACATTGTGCCGCGCCGCCGCCATCACGATCGCCGCATCCACTTCCTCCGGCGTCGCCTGATGTCCGCGCGCATTGGCGGTCAAAATCTTCGCGTTCGCCGACTGCGTCGAGTCATGCCCGTAATACTGCGCAACCTCCGCCGCCGCCGATCGCGCCGCCTGCATCGATGACGTATTCGCCGAAGGCACCGGCTTCCAGCGATTTTCCTTGCTGCTCCAGTACACCAGCGTCGGACGCTTCGGCTGCGGTGTCACCGCCTGCCGCACCGGCTTCGCATCATCCTCATTCACATAAACCTTGCGTCCGTTTTCTTCCGTTGTCGTGATGCCCGGTCGGTGGGCATCGTCTCCCTCCTCCGCCCACATGTGCGCCGGAGTAAGAGAAATGGAGGTCGCGAGTGCTGTCGTCAGCATCAATGTCAGTTGCAGGCGCTTTCGCATATCCGGGTGTTTTCCTCTGATCGTTACCTCGATCATCAACTTCGATCCTTCCTCGCCCCTGCTCTCATGGCGAAGATTCATCGAAACCTTGCCGCTGATCCTGCCGACAAGACGAGGGCAGGCAAACTTCGCCCTCCCTGCGCGCTACCCGGAACCTGACAGAGAATCGCCTACCAGAGTAGGTCGATTATAGGCGGGGAAAATAGACCGGGCAACGTTTCCGAAGGGAGTAGAACCAGCGGAGTAATTTACGCCAAACCCTTGTAACACAAGCACATTACCGGATTTTCACACTTCCCTTCCTACTCTCCGAAGTAACCGCTTGGATGGTTACTCCCTCAGAAAACAGCCCCCGAAGATGCCTACAAGCACCCATCAATCCCGATTACGTCGGTCAGATGCAGGGTGTGTTTCCATCAGCGATAATCGGCTTCGTTCGCGACCGCGAGGAGAACATCGCAGTGACGCGCCTTGCGTACAACCCCGGTTATGGCGGCAAGCACCCTGCGTCGTCTCGTGCCATCCTGCGACGACGCATCCTGCTGGTTTCCATCTTTGTTACCGCCACTCTGGTGTGGAGTATCTTCCGCTACTACCGATCCACGTACCTGGGAAGCACCGATTGGCGCTGGTTTTGGATTGGTGAAATGTTCATTGGCGCTTGGCTTGTCGCTCACATCGTGCAGGTCCTCAGAAGAACAGCAAAGCTATCTGTCCCGCAAGATCCTATTGATGCCCATAAATGGGCGGTCCGGAACCGCTCGGACCTCAACAAAAGCGATCTTTGCGGCTGCTTCCATTGTCTTGAAGTCTTTCCGCCAAGCCAGATTCACAACTGGATCGATGATGGCGAAACCGCTCTTTGCCCGAAGTGCAGTGTTGCCTCGGTCATTGGCTCGATTTCTGCATATCCGATCGAACGCACATTTCTCTCCAAAATGCGCGACCCAGCGATTCTGGCAGTTGCAGGATTGCCATCACACCTTAGATTTGACCCTTGCAGCCATGTCGAGTTGCCGCCCTACAAAAATTTTGATTCCTCCCATCCAAATTACTCATCGAACCCATTACCTAAGGCGGTTGACGGCTCCGGCCGCTCCACTTAGAATGCAAACTGTAATGTCACACAGCTTCAATCTCTGCGCCTGCTGTTGCACCTGTTGTTGTTGTGCATGCGTGTGCTCTGGCGCGGGGAGGCTGCTGACCTAGAACTTAAGTAATCCAGCACTCATCAACCCATCGCCAGACCAGCTGGCGGTGGGTTTTTTATTTTCCGGCCGATCTGGCAAGACGAGATTCATTAAGAGGAAATTAAGCGGAAAACGACCACGCGAGAAATAAAATGACAACGGCGCCCCTCAGCACAGTGAAAGAAACGGCGGTCAAGCCCCCGCCTAAAGAAACGAAGGCCCAGCGCGTCGAGCGCCTCAAGCGCGCCATGAATCCCTGGCAGGGCCTCGACGAAATTCGCCGCTTCGCCCGCGAAGGGTTCCACTCCATTCCTCCTGAATGGATCGGCACCTACTTCCGCTGGTGGGGCGTTTATACCCAGGGCGACGGCGCCGGCGTGACCGGCGGCAAAAACGGTGAGGGACGCGCCCTCGAGCGCTTCATGGTCCGCATTCGCATTCCCAACGGCATGGTCACCTCCCGCCAGCTTCGCGCCATCGCCGACCTCACCCGCGCCCACGCCAACGGAATCGCCGACCTCACCGTTCGCCAAAACATCCAGCTTCATTGGGTCACCATCGAATCCCTGCCCGACGTGCTTGAGGGGCTCTGGCAGGTCGGACTCAACACCACCGGAGCCTGCGGCGACGTCGTGCGCAACGTCACCGGCTGCCCCGTCGCCGGAGTCGATCGCGACGAACTTGTCGATGCCTCACCGCTCGTCCATGAGGCGTCTCAACTCCTCGCCGGCAACGCTGAGTTCTACAACCTGCCGCGCAAGTTCAAGATCTCCATCACCGGATGCCGCGTCTGGTGCCCGTATCCCGAAATCAACGACATCGGCCTGACCGCCATCACTCGCCGCCTTCGCGGAAAAGACGAAATCGGATTTTCTCTTCGCGTCGCCGGCGGTCTCTCCGCCGAGCCCTATCTCGCCGCGCGCCTCAACGCCTTCGTCCAGTGGCATCAGGTCATCCCGGTCATCAGGGGAATCGCCGAACTCTTCCGCGACTCCGACGTCCTCCGCGAGCACCGCGAGCGCGCCCGCCTGAAGTTCCTCTTCCTTCGTCACGGATGGACCGCCGATCGCTTCCTCCACGAACTCCACGATCGCATCGGCTTCCAGCTTGACCCCGCCGTCGAAGAAAATCCTCCCGACGACGTCTATCGCGACCACGTCGGCATTCACCCTCAGAAGCAGCCACGACTTTCCTATGTCGGCGCCGTCGCCCTGCGCGGCCGCATCACCGCCGACCAGATGCAGCAAGCCGCCGACCTCGCCGAGCGCTTCGCCAACCGCGAGCTGCGTGCCACCAACATGCAGAACCTTCTGGTCGTCAACGTTCCCAACGCCAACACCGAGCCTCTCGCTAAAGAACTTGACGCCGTCGGCCTCAAGGTCGGCGGATCGTCCTTCTACCGCGGCACCATCGCCTGCAGCGGCAGCGAGTTCTGCAAGCTCGCCATCACCGAAACCAAAGCGTTCTCGCGATGGCTGGTCGAAGAACTCGAAGACCGTCTGCCTGCCTTCGATCAGCCCCTGAAGCTGCACGTCACCGGATGCCCCAACAGTTGCGGCCAGCATTGGATCGCCGACATCGGCATCGAAGGGAAAAAAATCAAAGTCGCCGATTCCATGGTCGACGCTTATTATTTCTGCGTCGGCGGAGCGCTTGGACTCCATCAATCCACCGCTCGCCCCGTCGGCTACCGCTGCGCTGCCACCGAAGTCCCCGACGCACTCGAGCGCTTGCTCGGCCGCTATCTCTCCGACCGCGAGCCCGGCGAAAACCTGCGGCGATTTTTCGCCCGTCACAGCGACACACAACTGCGCGAGTTCCTCGCCGGCGCTTCCATCCCGGCCGTTGCTCGCGATCTACCTCAACCTCAATCCTTCGCCCAATCCGCTGGAGGCCTCGGTGACTAGCTTATTTCCCATGTTCCTGAAACTCGAAGGCCGGCAAGTTCTGGTCGTCGGCGCCGGCCATGTCGGCGAATCCAAAATCGCGGCATTGCTCGAGACCGGCGCCCGCATCCGCGTCGTCTCTCTCACCGCAACCGATTCCGTCCGCGCCTGGGCGTCCGAAGGCAAGCTGCAACTCGAATTGCGGCACTTCACCAGTTCCGATCTGGATCAAACATTCCTCGCCATCGTCGCGACTTCTTCCCGCACCCTGAACCAGCGCGTGTATGGCGAGGCGCAAGCGCGCGGAGTTCTCTGCAATGTCGTCGACGTCCCTGATCTTTGCGACTTCTTTTATCCCGCCGTCGTGCGACGCGGCGATCTGCAAATCGCTATCTCGACATCCGGCCAGAGTCCGTCGCTTGCGCAAAAAATTCGCCACCAACTCGAAAAACAATTCGGCCCCGGATACGCCACCTGGGTCGCGGAACTCGGCGAAACCAGAAAGCAAGTTCTGGCCAGCGATCTCAGCCGCGAACGCAAACTCGATCTGCTGCATTCCCTCGCCAGCCGCGAAGCGCTCGAAGCCGCTCTGGCCGAAGAACCGGCAGTCGCCGCCAAAGGAGCGGGACAATGAAGACGCCTAAAGAGAAGACGACAGAAAAAACGACCGGAAAAGTCTACTTAGTCGGCGCCGGCCCGGGAGATCCCGAACTCCTCACCGTCAAGGCGCTGCGCCTGCTGCGCTCAGCCGATGCCGTCCTGCACGACGACCTCATCTCGCCTGAAATCCTCGCACTGATTTCGCCCACCGCGCACATCCACGATGTCGGTAAACGGTGCGCCGCCAAGAAGATTACGCAAAACGAAATCAACTTCCTCATGATCTCGCTCGCCGAGTCCGGCTTTCAGGTCGTCCGCCTCAAGAGCGGAGATCCTCTCATCTTCGGCCGCGGCGGCGAAGAAATCGAAGCGTTGCACCACGCCGCCATCGATTTCGAAATCGTCCCCGGCGTCACCTCTTCCCTCGGAGCCGCAGCCGCTGCACAAATTCCACTCACTCATCGCCACGTTTCATCCGCTCTCGTATTAGTCACCGGCCATCAGGCATCCGTAAGCGAAGCCACCAAAAACGACTGGAGCCGCCTCGTCTCCGCCGGCGCCACGCTCGCCATCTACATGCCCGGCCACAATTACTCCGAACTCGCCGCCAAACTCAAATCCGCCGGAGTCGCCGTCGACACGCCCGTGGCCATCCTCTCTCAAGCCACTACAACTCACGAACAGACTCACCTCACCGATCTCGCCAACCTGCATCGCGCACCGCATCTCGCCGCCCCAACCCTGCTCATCGTCGGTGACGTCGTCCGTTTCGCCGATCCTCGTGTCGCCGACTCTCGTTTCCCGGATTCTCGGTTCGATCGCATCTCCGCCGAACAACTCCTGAATTCCAACCAATCATCGTCCACCGAGACCCTTGCGCTCGACGCCGCTCCGGAGCCAATCCTATGAAGTCCCATCAAGTCCTCCCGCAATCGCCCGATCAGATCGCAACCCTCCAGGGCACGGCCGAGCACTGGACCCCGCAGCACGTTCTGACCTGGGCATTCGATACCTTCGGCCGGCGCGTCGCCATCTCCTCTGCTTTCGGCGCCGAAGGCATGGTCCTCATCGATATGGCCTCGCGCCTGCGCAGCGACTTCCGCCTCTTCACCATCGACACCGACTTCCTCTTCCCCGAAACTTACAACCTTATGGATCGCATCGAAGAAAAGTACGGAATTTCGATCGAAAAACAATACTCGCTGCTCTCGCCCGAAGAGCAGGCGCGCGCACACGGCCCCGCACTCTGGACCCGCGACCCCGACCTCTGCTGCAATCTCCGCAAAGTGGAACCGCTGCGCCGCAAGCTCAGCGAATTGAGCGCCTGGATCACCAGCATTCGCCGCGCTCAAACCTCCGCGCGTGCCGGCGCAAAAAAAATCGAATGGGATTCCAAATTCGGTCTGGTCAAAATCAACCCCATCGTCGACTGGAGTTCTAAGCAGGTCTGGCGCTACATTCACGACCACGACGTCCCTTACAACGAACTCCACAACCAGGATTATCCCAGCATCGGCTGCACCCACTGCACCCGCGCCGTCGCCCCCGGCGAAGATCCTCGCGCCGGACGCTGGTCCGGCTTCGCCAAAACCGAATGCGGCCTTCACATCATCGAACCCGCCCCGCTCGCCCGCGCGGCCGCAGCCGCCAAGTGCGAACCGTAAACTCCAGCGGAGAAGTAGATTAATTTGATTGCTTGGAGGATGCGTCATCGCGACGGCGCGCGCTTTCACCAGCGCGTCGAGGGACCTCGCGCGGACTGCCACACAGTGGGCCGAAGATCACAGATTCTGTACAATTCATAAATCCGCGTTGGTCCGCGCAAATCCGCGGTGAAGAATTTGCCTTGAAACTTTCAACCTTGCCACTTTGAAACCTGACTCTATGCAACTCACCTACCTCGAAGCCATCCGCCAGGGAATCTGGGAAGAAATGGAACGCGACCCCACCGTCTTCTGCCTCGGCGAAGACATCGGAATCTACGGCGGCGCCTTCAAAGTGACCGACGGATTCATCGACCGCTTCGGCCCCGAGCGCGTCATCGACACGCCCATCGCCGAGTCCGCCATCGTCGGCGCAGCCTTCGGCGCATCGCTCACCGGCATGCGCCCCGTCGCCGAATTTCAGTTCATGGATTTCATCCCCTGCGCCATGAACCAGATCTCCAACATGGTCGCGAAAACTCACTATCTCTGGGGTGCGCCCGCTCCGCTCGTCCTGCGCGGCCCCAGCGGCGGATACGTCCACGGCGGTCCCTTCCACTCACAAAATCCCGAAATGTGGTTCGTCCACAATCCCGGACTCAAAGTCATCTGCCCCGCCACACCTGCCGACGCCAAGGGCCTCATCAAATCCGCCATCCGCGACAACAACCCCTGCATCTTCTTCGAGCACAAATATCTCTACCGCCGCATCAAAGAAGAAGTCCCGCAGGAAGATTACGTCGTGCCCATCGGAAAAGCGCGCATCGCCCGCGAAGGCCGCGACCTCAGCGTGATCACCTACGCCGCCATGGTCCACACCGCACTAGAGGCTTCCGAGGTTTTAAAAAACGAAAATATCGAAATCGAAATCCTCGACCTGCGCTCGCTCGTCCCCATCGATCGCGAAGCCATCGCCGCAACCGTGAAGAAGACCAACAAAGTCATCATCCTCCACGAGCACTCCCGCACCGGAGGCCTCGCCGGCGAAATCGCCGCCATCATCAACGAAGAAGCTTTTGACGATCTGGACGGCCCCATCGTCCGCATCGCCGGCCTCGACAGCGCCATCCCGTTCTCCCCGCCGCAGGAGCACCACTACCTGCCCAAGCTCGAAGACCTCATCCGCGAAGCCCGCCGCCTTAAAGCCTACTAACCGGAATTGTGTAGGGGCGGAGGCATTCCTCCGCCCGCTAGCGCAACTCGCCCACCCAAGCATTGTCATCCCGAGCGAAGCAAAATGATTCGCGCAGCGAATACGTTTTGCGCAGTCGAGGGACCCTGGGTTTCGCCGCTGCTGCTCAAGTTGTTGGCGGAGGATCGCGTCGTTGCTAAGATTCAGGCCATGAATTCGCGAACTCCTGGCGAGCGCCTTACTCGCGCCATCCACTCTCTCCATGGCCTGAGTTGCGGCGACGCCTTCGGCGAACGTTTCTTTGTGCATCCCGAAGTCGCGCAAAACTTAATCGCACAGAGGGCGGCCCCGTCTCCGCCCTGGCGTTACACCGACGACGCGGCCATGGCCATCTCGATCCTGGAGATCCTGGAAGAATTCGGTGAGATCCACGCAGAACAACTGGCTGAGAACTTTGGCAGACGTTTCCTGGCCGACCCGCATCGCGGCTACGGCCCTGCCATGCACTCTCTACTCCCGGAACTGGCGGAAAATCCCAGACACTGGAAACAACTTGCACCGCAATTATTCAACGGAAAAGGATCTTTCGGAAACGGTGCCGCGATGCGCGTCGCTCCTCTGGGTGCTTTCTTCGCGGATGATCTTGAAACCCTGGTTAAGCAGGCAGAGCTCTCCGCCCTGATCACGCATACTCATTCGGAAGGAATCGCCGGTGCGATCGCCGTCGCCCTGGCGGCAGGCCTGGCATGGAAAAGCAAAAGCTCGCCCATCAATGCTCGACAATTTCTGGAAGAGATTTCCCGGAGAACGCCTGCCAGCGAGGTTCGCGAGGGAATCATGCAAGCCCGCGATTTCGCCGATGACACGCCCGTGGAAAAAGCGGTCGCGATTCTGGGCAATGGCGCCAGAGTCAGCGCGCAAGACACAGTACCGTTTTGCTTGTGGATGGCTGCGCATCATCTCGGTGACTACGAAAATGCTCTTTGGGCCACTGTCAGCGGCTTGGGCGACCGCGACACGACCTGCGCCATCGTCGGCGGAATCGTAACCATGTCCGCCGGCGTCGAAAGCATTCCGCAGGCTTGGCTCGAATCGCGGGAGTCGCTTCCTCTCTGGTTCCTCGATTCAACTTCGGAAAACTAGCCGCCCGCCCCGCGAATCTGCCACAATACTTCGTCCTTATATCTTGAGGTCGCAAATTGCGACCTCAACGGAGGCCCCATGGGCAAATTCCTTCTCGGCGTCATCATCACGCTCGTTATCCTCATCCTCGCCGGCATCGGCTACGCCATGCTCGGATTCCTCCCCACTCCCGCCAACGTCGAACCGCCGCACTGGGAGCGCCATTTCGCCATGGGCGCCGTCGACGCCTCCATGGAACGCCACGCCCCGCGCGCTACCAACCCCCTCACCCCCACCGATCAGAATCTCGAAGACGGCATGAAGCTCTACACCATGAACTGCGCCCTCTGCCACGGAGGCCTCGACAAAAAACCCTCCACCCTCACCACTTCCTTTTATCCACCTGCCCCCAACCTCATCTCCGACCCGCCCGACGATCCCGAATGGCACGTCTTCTACACCATCCGCACCGGCATCCGCTACAGCGGCATGCCCTCCTGGGACAAAACCCTCTCCGAGCAAGACATGTGGAAGATCACCATGCTCCTCTCCCACCTCGACAAGCTCCCACCCGCCGTTCAGGATTACTGGAAAAAGAATTTCAACGTCGCCCCCGACGCCGGAGACGAAAAGAAAGAAGACGAGAAGAAAGAAGAACACGACCACCACTAGCGCAGGACTTCCAGCGGAAAGACACCTCCAAAGCGTGTCATCCTGAGGAGGGCGCCCTTCGCCCAACGAAGGACCTATGCACTTTGTTGGCAGCAACCAATCTTTGCCGTTATCGAGGATGCCGCTACTACCGTGGAAGAGCGGCGCTTCAGCGCCGCGTTAGCCACACACAAGGGTCGGGCTTTAGCCCTGCGGTATCGAGATTTCGGGTGGCGCAGTGCCTTAGCGCTGCGATAAATTGCCTTTTCGTGATTGTGGCTTTAGCCGCCGTGGAAAAACGCGCCATCGCTCCACCCGCTATAATATCCATTTGCATTCAACCCCTGCGCCGCAACCGTAGGTCTCATTGGAAGGAACTCATGCCAACTGACATCATCATGCCCCAGATGGGCGAATCCATCGTCGAAGGCACAATAACCAAATGGCTCAAGAAGCCCGGCGATAAAGTCCAGCGCGACGAGCCCCTCTTCGAAATCTCTACCGACAAAGTCGACGCCGAAATCCCCGCTCCCGCCTCCGGCGTCCTGCAGGAAATTAAAGTCTCCGAAGGCACCACCGTCGGCGTGAACACCATCGTCGGCACCATCTCCGCCGATGGCGAAGCCGCATCCGCCAAGCCTGCCGCTCCGGCAAAACCCGCGCCCGCCGCGGAAATGCCAGCTGCAAAGAAAGACAGTAGCGCCAGCGTTTCGCCCGCGAGCGCGCCTCGCATTCCCGCGCCCGAAGTTCCCGCTGCCCAAGACGAGGAGCAAGAAGAAGCCCGCTCTTCCCCACTCGTCCGCAAAATCGCCCGCGAACACGGCATCCGTCTCTCCGAAGTCTCCGGCACCGGACTCGGCGGCCGCATCACCAAGCAAGACATCCTCTCGTTCATCGAGAGCCAGGGATCTGCGCAACCGGCTCCCGCTCCTGCCCAGCCCGCAGCCGCCGCCCCGGCTCCGCGGCCCGCAGCTCCTGCGCCCATTCCCGGCGACCTCGTCCCCATGTCGAACATGCGCAAGCTCATCGCCAAGCACATGATCGAGTCCCGCCGCACCAGCGCCCATGTTCACTGTATGTACGAAGTTGACTTTACACGCATCGTCAACTTGCGCAACAAACAGAAAAATGGATTCGAGCAGCGCCACGGCGTCCGCCTCACGATGATGCCTTTCTTCGTCCGCGCCGCCATCATCGCGCTGCAGCAATGGCCCATCATCAACGCCAACATTGAAGGCGAAAACATCCACTATCATCGCAACATCAACGTCGGCATCGCCGTCGCTCTCGACTGGGGCCTCATCGTTCCTGTCGTAAAAAATGCCGGCGACCTCAACTTCCTCGGCCTGCAGCGCGCTATCACCGATCTCGGCGAGCGCGCGCGCTCCAAGAAACTCAAACCCGAAGACGTCGAGGGCTCCACCTTCACCGTCACCAATCCCGGCCAGTTCGGCGCCGTCTTCGGACTACCCATCATCAATCAGCCCAACTCCGCCATCATGGGCGTCGGCGGCATCACCAAAATGCCCCTCGTCGTCACCGACAAAGATGGCAACGACTCCATCGCCATTCGCAGCGTCGTTCACCTGACCCTCGGCTACGATCACCGCATCATCGACGGCGCCGTCGCCGACCAATTCATGGCCCAGGTCAAAAAGAACCTCGAAACCTGGAGCGAAGAAGTCGGGTAAGAATTTCGATTAGTTTGGCTTGTCATCCTGTCTCTAACGACGCTGCCAGAAGTCAAGCGAATTGGGGCGGCAGCCCTCCGCCGACGCTTTTGCTTTTATCAAAGCGCCATTTCGCTCTGTTAGGAAGCCTTTGACTTTTGCAGACCAAAGCTCGTCACTCGATTCAATCTCACAGCG
>JASHOT010000241.1 GCA_030040965.1 Candidatus Sulfotelmatobacter sp.
AACCTTGCCGTTGCTCGCCTTCAGCTCAGTCACGGTGTTGGCAGCATAGTTCGCCACCCACATATTGGCGCCATCGAAGGCGATGCCCAGGGGTTCAGTTCCGACGGCATAGGTGCCAAGAACTTCCCCGGCGAGGCTCAAGACCGTCACGTTGTTGCTGCCGGCATTTGTCACCCACATGTGCTTTCCGTCGAAAGCAAGATATTCGGGCGAGGATCCTACGGTGTAAGTCCCGATGACGGTGCCCGACTCGTTTATCTTCATAACGTTATTGCTATCCGCATTCGCGACCCACATGTTGGTCCCGTCGTAAGCCAGACCGATGGGATAAGACCCCACCGTGGTGGTGCTCAGAACCGTGCCAGTCTTCGCCTGGATTTTGCTCACGGAACCTGAGCTGGCGTATCCCGCTACCCAGATGTTGGTGCCGTCAAAGGCGATGCCCAGGGTGGGAGATCCCACTGGAAAGCTCTCGATGAGGGCGCCAGTGCTTGCCTGAAATTTATATACGTTATTGCTGCCCTGGTTCGTCACCCAAATGTTGGACCCGTCAAAGGCGATGCCGGAAGGAGTCGTGCCAGCGCTATTGTTGGGTGAAGTGAACAGGAGCGCGCCATCGCTGGCCCGAAATTTCATAATGTTATTGGTGTTGGTGGCATTCGGACCGCCGCCCGCATTTGCCACCCAGATACTTTGCCCGTCAAAAGTCGCAGCAATCGGATACGTTCCCGCTTCAAACGCCGTCTGCGCCTGGTTAGCGGGATACCAGCGCATGAGTGCGACCTGCAGCGGGTTGTTGGTAGAGCTTACGACACCCGTCTGCGCCAGCGACGCAAGCGCAGAGCACAGAACTAGAGCCACGATCGCGAGATTCCGTTTCATCATAATTCTCCTTATGCTTAGTCGAGGTTCCGCGGTATAGAATGCGGACGGCGCAATTTGCCCCCGGTCACCGTCCCCCGTCGCCCGGGATACTGCCGCAAATCCGGTTGGTCGTCCTCAGGCTGGCATCAATTTTTTCTAAAGCTTTTGTGAATGCCCTATGTCCGCAACAACAAAGGCGACTTTCGCGTTCGGCGCATATCGGTTGAATCCCACCGAACGCCTGTTGCTGCGCGAACAAGTACCTGTGCCGCTCCCTCCGAAGGCGTTCGATGCTCTTGTGGTGATGGTGGAGAATCGCGGTCGCCTGCTCGGCAAGGATGAGTTACTGAAGTCGGTCTGGCCCGATAGTTTCGTCGAAGAGGCGAACCTCACCCAGCATGTATCCATCTTGCGCAAGGCGCTGCGCGATGGCGAGGACGGTCTTCAGTACATCGAAACTGTCCCCCGGCACGGGTACCGGTTCGTTGCCGAGGTGCGAGAATTCAGCAGCGTTGCCGCGGCAAGCTCAGGCACAGCGGCGGCAGAAGCGGCCGAAGCGCGGCAGGGGCGAGTCTGGAAGATTACGGTTCCTGTCATGGTTGCCGCCTTGCTAGTCGCTTTGTTCGTGGCAGGCGCGCTTTCCTATCGTTCGCATCAGAGCAAAGCCCTGACCGGCAAGGACACCGTTGTGCTCGCCGATTTCGGCAACAGCACCGGCGACGGCGTGTTCGACGATGCCTTGCAGACGGCGCTCAATGTTTCGCTGCGGCAATCGCCTTTCCTGAATGTGCTCCCGGACAGCGAGGTTGCGAAGACGTTGCGACAAATGACCCGGCCGGCGAGCACGAGACTCACGCCCGAGATAGCTCGTGAGCTCTGTCAGCGTGTGGGCAGCAAGGCGTTTATTGCCGGAGCCGTCAGTAATCTGGGAAGCGAATATGTGCTGGGATTGAAGGCGGTAAATTGCCAGAACGGAGACGTGCTGGCACAGGAGCAGGTGACGGCGGCGGCAAAGGAGAAGGTGCTGGACGCGCTGGGCATTGCGGCAACCAGGCTGCGCGGCGAGCTGGGTGAATCGCTGGCCACTGTGCGGAAGTTTGATGTTCCGCTGGCGGAGGCCACCACGTCTTCGCTCGAAGCCTTGAAAGCCTATAGCCTTGGGAAAAAGGCCTTGAATGAGAAAGGTCCCGCTGCGGCCCTGCCTTACAACCAACGAGCGATCGAACTCGATCCGAATTTTGCCTTGGGCTACTGGACTGTCGGCACGGAATATCTGAGCCTCGGCGAACCAGGCAGAGGAGGGGAGTACCTTACTAGAGCATTCGAACTGCGAGAGCACGCCAGCGAGCGGGAAAAATTGGAGATCACCGCGTACTTCTACAGCAGCGTGACCGGAGAAGTGGACAAAGCGGCCGAGATCTATCAGGAGGAGATCGACAGCTACCCGCGGGAAAGTGGAGCGTACGGCGGGTTAGGCAATGAGTTCGCCGAACAAGGGCAGTACGAAAAGGCCGCGGAGATGACTGGGCAAGCCTTGGGCCTGGCACCGGATAATGTCGGCTGGTATGAGAACCTTGCCACCTACAACCTCGCAATGCAACGCTTCGACGAAGCGCGGCAGATCATCCATGACGCGAACGCCAGGAAAATGGACGACTCCACACTCCACAGCGTCCTCTACATTCTCGGCTTTTTCGGGACAGACCCCGTGGCAATGGCGGAACAGCAGCAGTGGTTCGCGAGCAAACCCGCGTACGAAAACTATGGACTCGCGCTCGCATCGGACGCGGAGGCATACGGCGGCCATTTGAGCAAGTCGCGGGAACTGACCAAGCGGGCAGTTGATTCCGCGATACGGGCCGACAACAAAGAAAATGGGGCGCTATTGCAGGCGACTGCTGCCCAGCGGGAAGCGGCCTACGGCAATGCCGCGTACGCGCGGCAGTCGGCGGCGGAGGCTTTGAAACTTGCACCGGCGCATCCCGGGGCAGAAGCCGAAGCGGCACTTGCATTTGCGATGGCTGGCGATACTGGACGAGCCGAATCCCTGGCGCAGGATTTAGCGAAACGCTTGCCGTTGGACACGCAGATGCACTCGCTTTGGCTGCCTGCGATTTACGGACAATTGGCACTGGACCGAAAAAATCCCGCTGTCGCTATCGATGCCTTGAAAGCCGCATCAACCATCGAGCTGGGGAACATTCAGTTCGTTCCCAATCTTTCCTGCTTGTATCCGATCTATGTACGCGGAGAGGCCTACCTGGCAAGTGGAGATGGCAACGCCGCGGCCGCCGAGTTCCAGAAGATCCTCGGTCATGGCGGTATCGTTTGGGACTGCTGGACGGGAGCCTTCGCACACCTGGGCATGGCGCGTGCGAACGCCTTGCAGGCGCGAACTTCGCATGGCGCCGATGCCAGTGCGGCTCGCGTCCGGGCTCTCGCCGCTTACAAAGAGTTCATCAGCCTCTGGAAAGATGCCGACCCCGGTATTGCCATCCTGCAACAGGCGAAAGCGGAGTACGCGAACCTGCCATAGACGACTGTCGAATCAGGCGTCTCTGACAATGTCGGCGGTGTCAAGCCCTTTTCGACAACACTTCGGCATGCACTCAAATAAGGGCGCCATTTCGCTCTAGCTGAAGAATTGCTGCCGTTCCAACCATAGGCTCGCATCGTAATCGTTCAGGTCAGGAACTCGGTCCGACCCATTCGTCTCTTCGGTCGCTATTCCGATCATGATTACTACTTCAGACTCCCCCGCGAAGGGGAGCAGGACGCACAATCAATTTGTCGGTGTTCTGGTACACACCATCGCTTGATTCGGGCTGTCCCTGCGTGCGAACCGAACCTCTTTGCTGCTCGTAATCCCGTCTTTCTCGCCACATCCAGTACAAACGAATCGCCAGACGGCGTGCCATCGCCTTGCTGGTGTTTGCTTCGCCTTCTAATGGCTGATCGCGAGTGAAGCTGTGCGGTGGCTAAGGAAGCGCACCAGTCGCTTGATATTCTGCGCTACCGCTGCCAGAAGAACTGCTCGCGACCAAATTTCAGTCCGCGTAGGCGCAGACGCGGCAGCCCGTGAAGTTCACCAATGGTGGAACGGAAAAGCCTCCTGTGTTTTAGTTTGCGATTCCATTTACTACTGCGCCAACGCTGTTATAAGAGTCGGAACGTTCGGTGCGCCCAAGCCGGTCACATTGTCGTAGCCCGGCTGCGAGCGAAGAGAAGTATCCACGTTCTCGATTACTTTGCCGTTGCTTTCCGCATAAGAGTCGACAGTAACGAATGCTGCCAGATTATCGATTCCCAAAAGCCCAAGGAGTGCTCCGATGGGTTCGGAAGGGGCGTTCACGTTATTGATCGGCGCATTCGAACCCTCTTTCCCCACGGGCAACCGGTACAGCGCGGGGTTCACAAAACCCACCGGACCTTGGTTTTGGGAAAAACGATCTTCGTTCACCAGAGCCATGACCCCCGCAAACAGTGGTGTCGCCAAACTGGTTCCTCCGCTCGGCTGTTCGCAATATTCGGTGGTCGTGGTTAGTTGCAGGCAACCGGCATCGACCGGGGGCGATGAAATCAGGTAGGTCTCACCAACCAGCATGCCTCCATTGTTCACATCGGCAACCATCGCTACGTCCGGGGTGACGCGGCGTGGAGGATAGAGCGGGACGAGAGCACCATCCGCCAGGTGCGTGCGCGTGGCCATCCATCCGGGAACAACGTTCGTCTGATAAGACGGTTGAAGCATGACCAAACTCGGGCCTCCGCTCGAACCGCCGATCCAGGCGAACGGCATCCATCCCTGGTCGGTGACAGTCTCTCCATTTGCGCTGATCGAAGGGTTTAGGAAGGACGTGTCGTAACTCGCCCATCCAAACTCTGCCTTTTCGCCGGAAGCATTCTTGAGGAGAAGGCTGGTCCCTCCCACAGCAGTGGCATAGGGGCTGGTGGACGGCCAATTCCCTGACGCGATCTCTTGGCCAATCGGTGTTCCATCTCCCCAGTCCCCGGAACCGAACAAGAGGCTCATGCCCTGGGCTGCTGCCTGCATGAATTCGGCGTTGTCGCTTTCGATCTGCGCAGGAGAAACATCCTCCTCGCCGTAGTAAGCCCAACTGTTCGAGACAATGTCGGCCAGCCGATTGTCGATGACCTGATAGAGCGGATCGATGGCGACGCCGTTGTCGACTTGATCCAGCGCATTGCAAACTCCAGCCACGAAAACAATGAATGCGCCTGGCGCCATGGAGTGAGCAGCTTCGACATCAAGGGTCTGCTCGCCCCACCAACCCGTGGCGTTGCATGGGTCACCCGGGGGAACATAGTTGACGTTCGAGGGAAACATCTGTTGGAAGTTCGCTGAGGTCAGCAGCGGCAGGTTGTGATTAGCGAAAAACCGGTTGGCGTCCTTCATCAAAGTGGGCGAGTAGTAGAGATCGGTAATGGCAATGCGCACGCCTTTGCCCGTCTCACTTACACGGTCGGCTCCGTAAGCCTGCTGAATCTGCTGGGGCGTGGAGCCACACGGCAACCAGGGGAGATCGGATCCGTAGGGAAAAGGCGACGGCGAGTCTAACTGCGCCGTCGTATCTCCCCAGTAGTTGCTGCATGGGAATCCCACGGGATAGCCATATGGGGGTTGAATGGTGGGCGATGTATCAGCCGTCGCGGTGCGCTGCGAATGCGCCGGCCTCATCAGCAAGCGGCTGTCATCGAGGCCGGAGATGTGAGTGACCAATCCGCTCAGAACAGCCGGAATTGTTGGATCCTCGGCGTGAGCGCGTAATGTCTTGCCGCGATAGGAATACAAATTCTGGCTCACGTGGAAGGCGGTTTTGATTTGCGCCACGGTACCTCTGGCTGTCACGAACAAGCCGCTATCCGGAGTGTGTCCGACTTGGAAGCCGAGATCGCGCAGAGCGCTCTGCACTTTTATGACGTCTTCAGTCTTGGGCGAAAAGCGGGCGTGGAATTGCGCAGGAGTCAGAAACAGGCCTTGGGGTGCCTGGAGTCGTTTGATCGGCAATCAGCTCTTCCAGCTCTTTTGGGTCTCTCCAGCGAAGATAAACGGTGATCGCTACGCGCATATCATCCTCCGCTGGTCCGAGCATTTTGGCGCGGGCCACCCACGGCGGCACGATGCCGGAGAGAACGATTCGTTGATTGAGCGACGAATCGTTCTCTCGCGTCT
>JASHOT010000242.1 GCA_030040965.1 Candidatus Sulfotelmatobacter sp.
AACGAGCGAGGTCGCGTTGCAGAAACTCTATCAGCGGCTCTTCAACTGGGCAAGGTCGCTCAGTTCCGGACTAGAAGCCCAGGTGAGCCGAACCATCCACACCGAGGTGACTGTGGAACGACAAGGCGTGACCATGCTGATGAGTGGCCTTCCCGTGACGGGTTCCGATACATGCCCGCTGTGCGGACAGAAACTGGATCGGCCGCCGGCAGAAAAGGCAAAGCTTCTCCTCCAGGAAGGCACGAATTCTCCACCAGACCTTCGGGACAGGACTTCGTCATGAGGAAAACATTCGGACCAATTTTGAGTCGAGACCGCGCTCCGTGCGAGCTGAGCCAAGAAAATTCGGTAACAAGCTTTCCTCCCAAATAAATCACTGAAGGAGAAGCAACGTGAAAACAGCAACGAAAGACAGAAGCAACCATCGGTCAGCAATCGCGTCCGTGATAGCGCTTACGGCGCTCCTTGCGGCCCTGCCCTCGGCCTCAGCCCAGGCACCCGACACTCCAAATTCAACCTCGACCTCAACCCTGCCGACGTTCGTGCGTGAGCACGGACCGATGCGGCTGCACAGAGTAATCCCTGGCGTCGGGGTAGAGAGTAACAACTGGAGTGGCTACGCGGTAACCGGAACCGGCTTCACTTCGGCCAAAGGTTCGTGGCACGTTCCTGAGGTCCAATGCAACAAGACTCCCAATACCTACTCTTCGTTCTGGGTTGGACTCGACGGATTCCAGAACGGCAATGACACCGTTGAGCAGAATGGAACTGCGTCGGATTGTTCCGGCACCACTCCTCAGTACTACGCCTGGTACGAATACTACCCGGCGAACGCGGTCGTGATCGACGACGTCCCGGTTACTGCGGGAGACATAATCTCGGCGGAAGTGACCTACAACGGCTCAGAATTCACCCTCACCATCACGAACGAAACCACGGGAAAAACTCACAGCCATACCAAAGCCCTGCCTGGGGCGCAGCGAACTTCGGCCGAGTGGATTGCCGAAGCGCCCTGCTGCACCAGCACCGGGGGGTATCTGCCCTTGGCCAACTTTGATTTAGCCAATTTCGGGTTCGACAAAACCGGCATATCCGACACGAACTATGCCACCGACAGCTCGGAAGTGAACAAACCAATCGTCGATTTCGGTAGCAGCGACGTCAACCAAATCACGATGGTCAATGAGAGTTCCGGCGCCACAGAGGCGGTGCCAACTTCTTTGACCACGGACGGCACCAGCTTCACGGTGTCCTGGAAGTCTGAATAGTGGGGAGGGCGGCGCAATTGAAGCGCCGCCCTGTTTTCACGGACGCCTTTGATCCCCTGCGAGGTGAAACGGAGGATTTTATGAGCCGGGCTCATCTGTCGAGTGCAGTTCTGGTTTTGTTGTTGTGCAGTCTGCTCAGCGTCGCACAACAGCAGACGGTATCAACCAATCCGAATGTCGCCGTGCCGCCGCTGATCAACTTCAGCGGAACGTTGACCGATGCCAACGGCAAACCTCTGACTGGCACCGTCGCCGTCACATTCTCTCTCTACTCCGAGCAGACCCTCGGAGCCGCGCTCTGGATGGAAACTCAGAACGTGCAGCCGGACATTCACGGTCACTACACCGTCATGCTGGGTTCGACCAGCAGCACAGGATTGCCCTCCGACATTTTCGTCGCCGGCCAAGCGCACTGGCTGGGGGTGCGGACGGAGGGTGAAGTCGAGCAGCCTCGGGTGTTGCTGGTGAGCGCGCCCTATGCACTGAAGGCCGGAGACGCGGAAACCATAGGGGGGCTTCCACCTTCGGCCTTCGTGCTGGCCGCGCCGCCGACCGCCGGAAGCGCAGACAACGCTTCATCAGCCAGCACCGCCGCGGCGAACAACAGCACATCCTTGCCACCTATGCCGAAACTTCCCGAGCTCAAGATTCCACCGAAGTCAACCACCACCCAGGCGTCACGCTAGACGCCTGGGCAAGAAATTCTGATTGGCCCTTGCTGAGCATGTTTCGCCACTCGGAAGATTGGCCGCGCGGCTCGTGCAATGGGAGGAAAGCCTGAGTGGGACGCACGAGGCGCTCGACTATGAGCATGGATCACGGGAGGCCAGCACGGCGTATCAAATCGGCGAACCGAGGATCGGACCGAATTGAATCGTACCTCCAGTTGACCCTCAAGCCGGCAATAACGGGAGAGTGTTGTTCATATGCTTTCTCCAGCCAGATGATGGCAATATCCTTCTCTCCTAACCCAACATAAATATCGGCAATGTATTTGGGGTCGACGTACGTTCGTCGCGAGAGTTCCTGTAACTTGTTGACCATGTCCAGCGCTTCGCGCCTTTTCCCCTGGAGTGCATAAATGTAACCGATCTCCCCATTGATATAGGGAGCGGCATCCGGAGACTTCATCTTTTCGACTTCGGCAATGGATTCTGCATACATTTCCTGAAGCTCATACGCCACCGAAAGGTAATTGTGAGCCTGATCGAAATCAGGATTGAGTTTCAGAACCTCCTGAAACATTTTCATACCCTCGTCGAACCGTCTGGAGAAACACAGGTACGCCGCCAGATCGGTGCTGATCATGGGTGAAAGGGGATCGAGTTCATGCGCCTTGCGCAGCTCAGAGATCATTTCTTCCCTCTTGCTCGGAATGGCCGCAAGATAGCCGGCTCCGTACCAATGATGGGCTACGGAATAGTTGGGATTTAGCTCGATTGCGCGTTTGTAACTCTTCTCGACTTCTGCCCAGTTCCATTCATTTTCATAGATCAGGCCCAGACTCGCATAGGGTTCGGCGAGAGTATCGTCGATTTGAACGGCGCGCAAAGCTGCTTGCTTGGCCTTGGGCAGTGTGTCCTTTTGCGGCTCTAGTCCGTATCCCCCCAATAACAAATAAGCGTCGGCCAGACCGGCATAGGCTTCGGCATAGTTCGGATCCTTGGCGAATGCAGCCTGGAAAAACTCGATGGACCTCCTAAAACCATCCTCGGTTCGCTTGTTCCAGAAAAATCTTCCTTTGAGATAGTTTTCGTGGGCTTCCGGGCTGACGACACGAGCGGTCAGGCGCATGCTTTGTTGAGGCGTTAGACGAAGTTGAATTTCCTGCGCCACTGCCAGCGCAACCTCGTCCTGCGCGCTGAGAATGTCCTGCGGCTGGCGGTCATAATCTTCGGCCCAAAGATGGCTCTGGTCTTTGACCCGAATCAACTGCGCGGTGACCCGCAGGCGGTCAGTAGCCCGGCGAAAGCTGCCTTCGAGCACGTATTGCACGGAGAGTTCCCGTCCGATCTGATCGAGCCGCTCATTGCTGTGCTTATATCCCATCACCGAGGTGCGCGCAATCACTCCCAATTGCTCCGGGTGCAGCTCGCCGAGTTTGGTAATCATCTCTTCGGTAAAGCCGTCGGCGAAGTACTCCTGATCAGGATCGCCGGTTAGATTCTGGAACGGCAGAACAGCTAGCATAACTCTGCCTGTATTCGCTGAACGTGATGCGTAGTGTCGCCAGGCGAAGCAACCGGCGACGATCAAGCCAGCAAGCACTGCAATAGCGATATTTCTGCTCGCCCGTCGCGGAGAGGAAGGCAGGGCGAGTCTGGGAGCCTTCAGGTCTAGTTTTTCAATCACCACATGCGACCGGGTGTGGCTCTCGACGACCAATTCCTCTTCTGGCCGCAGAATACTCACGCTCTGCGCGAAGCGGTAACCCCGTCCCGGCAGTGTAACGATGTAGCGATTCTCGCCCGCCGTCTCGCCCAGTGTCCTGCGGAGTACGGATATGTTCTGCGCGAGATTTGCCTCCTCTACAAACGTCCCTGGCCACACCATTTTCATCAGGTCGTCCTTCAAAACGACTCTCTCTGAGTTCTCCACCAGTGCGAGCAGGATGTCGAAGGCTTTGGGTTGGAGCGGGACGGGCTGGTTTTCCCTGAGTAGTTGGCGATGATCGGGGTCTAAGCGAAAGGGCCCGAACTCGTAGAAGTGCCTTGTATTGCTGACCATAGCCACGTCCTTAGAAACTCTGAGAATTTCTTAGGACCTCTCTAAAGACTTCTGAAGACCATTTGACCCAGGATGCGTGCCGTTCAAGGAGAGGCCAACAGGCCGCACAAACGTGGCCAACAATCTAGCACGATTTTGGCGCTGGACAAAGAAGGCAGCAGGAACCAGCACCGTTCAGACGAGAACCGAGATCACGATCGAAACCGACCGGGTTGTGGTCATCCGGCAGAGGCGCTCGAGGCGGGTGTGGTGCCAGCAATGTGGCCGTGAGGTAAATGGGGTCAGCTTTCAGGAGGCCGGTGAACTTAACTGCCTGCCGCAACTCGCGCTGCCTGATAACCCCGCATCGGCGGCTTGGCATGTCTGCGTTAGAGAGAATGGGGAGCCGGTGATTTGCCTGGACTCGTTACTGAAAACAGGATGAATCGAAAAAGGAGTTACTTATGAGGCAGGTTCTGGTGGTGGCAAGTGCAGTCCTTTTATGGTTCGGCTGCGCCTTCAGCCAAGCGCAGCAGGTTGTGGCCACGAATACTAACGCCGCCGTTCCGCCGCTGATCAATTTCAATGGAACGTTGACCGATGCCGACGGCAAACCGTTGACAGGCACCGTCGCCGTCACATTTTCACTTTATTCGGAGCAGACCGGCGGAGCCGCGCTCTGGATGGAAACGCAAAATGTGACGCCGGACAGCTCCGGACATTACACGGTGATGCTGGGTTCGACCAGCAGTAAAGGATTGCCTGCGAACATTTTCGTCGCCGGCGAAGCGCATTGGCTCGGCGTGCAGGTCGAACGGGAAGCCGAGCAGCCGCGCGTGTTGCTGGTCAGCGCGCCTTATGCACTGAAGGCCGGAGACGCGGAAACCATAGGGGGGCTTCCGCCTTCGGCCTTCGTGCTGGCCGCGCCGCCTTCGGCGACACCAACAACGCAGACGCCCAATGCCACGCAGACCGCTCCACCACCAAACGGCGCCATCACCGGTTCCGGCACGGTTGATTTCATCCCTCTATGGGACACGACCAGCGACATTATCAGCTCAATAATCTCCCAGTCGGGAACTGGCAACACGGCCAAAATCGGCATCAGCAACAAGACCCCGGCGGCCACGCTCGATGTCGGTGGCACTACCATTCTCCGCGGTTCCGTGACGCTATTCAACGCCGGGACCGCGACAAGTACGGCGGGAAAGGATTCCCAGCCGTTGTTGCAGCTCGCCTCGTCATTTAACAGCAGCACCAGCAAAGCGGTTAACCAGACATTTCAGTGGCAAGCCGAGCCGGCCGGCAATGACACGGCGAGCCCGAGTGCCACGCTGAATCTGTTGTTCGCTTCAGGAACAACCAAGCCAGCTGAGACCGGACTGTCTATTGCCAGCAATGGACAAATCAGCTTTGCCGAGGGACAAACGTTCCCCGGAGCGGGCACCATCACCGGAGTCACTGCCGGAACCGGACTCAGCGGCGGCGGGAGCAGCGGCAATCTCACAATAAGTAACACCGGCGTGCTGGGCGTTAGCGCGGGCAGCGGCGTCACGGTGGGAGGAAGCGTCCAGAATCCGACGATCAGTAATACCGGCGTGCTCACGATCAATGGCGGAAGCGGCATTTCAGTCAACACCGGCCAATCACCGACCATCAGCAATACGGGAATCCTCACGATCACGCAAGG
>JASHOT010000243.1 GCA_030040965.1 Candidatus Sulfotelmatobacter sp.
CGTGGCAAGGCGGCGGAAACATGATCGTCGACGTGACCTTTGAAAAAACGGTGTACCAAGGCGCCCCCGCCAGGTTTGAGGCGGGTACTGGAAACATCGCGGATGCCGTTGGCCTGGGCGCAGCCCTCGATTACGTCGAGCAGGTGGGGATGGAGAACATTGCCGCTTACGAGCACGATTTGCTAAATTACGGAACCCAGAAACTACTCACTGTACCCGGACTGCGCCTGATCGGAACTGCCCGCGAAAAGGCTGGTGTGATGTCGTTCGTTCTCGACGAAGTGCGCACCGAAGATGTTGGAGTCGCGCTGAACCAAGAAGGAATCGCGGTACGTTCCGGCCACCACTGTGCGCAGCCGATTCTGCGACGGATGGGGGTCGAGAGCACCGTTCGCCCGTCGCTTGCCTTCTACAACACGTGTGAGGAAATTGATCAGCTTGTGGCCGCGCTTTTACGCATTCAGGCTGGACGCGGCCATCGCCAACTGGGCAACAACGCTTAACGACGGGACGCCGGCTATATCTGATAATCGACATAGTCCTCGGCAAACAACTGCTCGGGGGCTATGGGTACGGTCGGCGTTTCTCCGTCGATGTTCACTTCTGGCTCAGCTCCCAGCGCCACGTGCGTGTGCTCCTGAAATCTCTCGCGTAATTCGTGGACTTCTCTGGCCAGCTTAATGATCACGTCCGACAGCGGATCGCGAATCTCCTTTGGATCGCTGATGACTACGCGTTTGCCGTCACGCAGCACAATGTGGCCGGGCACGCCGACGATGGTCGAGTTGGGAGGCACATTCCGCAGCACCACCGATCCTGCTCCGATGCGGCAATTGTCGCCTACGGTGATGTTGCCCAAGACCTTCGCCCCAGAGCCGACGGTCACACGATTTCCGACTGTGGGGTGCCGCTTACCTTTTTCCTTGCCGGTCCCGCCCAGCGTCACACCCTGATACAGCGTCACATCGTCGCCGATGATCGAAGTCTCTCCAATGACCACCGACATGCCGTGATCGATGAATAGCCGTCTCCCAATCTCTGCGCCTGGATGAATTTCGATGCTGGTTAGCAGCCGCGCCACTTGCGATCCGAACCGCGCCAAGAAGCGAAATCCGTGCACCCAGAGCCAATGCGTGAAATGATGCGCCCACACCGCGTGAAGCCCGGGATAACAGAACAGAACTTCGGCATACGAACGCGCCGCCGGATCGTTTTCGAACACGGCGGCAATGTCCTCTCGCACAGATTGAAAGAACCCAGTCATGGTAACGGAGCGGTCGGCAGCGCCAGCGCTTGTTGCCGCAGCGACTCGAACAGCACGCTGCTCAGATAGCGCTCGCCGAACGAGGGCAGGATCACCACGATCAGCTTGCCGGCATTCTCCGGACGAGACGCGACTTTCAAGGCGGCCACCACTGCTGCTCCCGATGAAATTCCGACCATCAACCCTTCTTCCAACGGCAGCCTCCGCGCCATGTTCACGGCTTCGTCGTTACTTACTGTGATGATCTCGTCGATGAAATCCGTCCGCAGAATACTGGGCACGAACCCTGCGCCAATCCCCTGAATTTTGTGCGGGGAGGGTTTCCCGCCCGACAGCACGGGACTATCCGTCGGCTCCACGGCGATGGCCTTGAACGATGGCTTCTTTGGCTTGATGAACTGGCTGACACCGGTAAGTGTCCCGCCAGTTCCCACGCCGGAAATCAGGAAGTCGACTCTTCCATCCGTGTCGTTCCAGATTTCTGGACCGGTCGTCTCCAGGTGAATCTTGGGGTTCGCAGGGTTATCGAACTGTTGCAGGATGTAGCCGTTCGGCGTCTTCGCCAGGATCTCTTCAGCTTTCAGAACCGCGCCCTTCATGCCCCTGGGGCCAGGAGTTAGCACAATCTCCGCGCCAAAAGCCAACAGCAGCACTCGCCGTTCCAAGCTCATGGTTTCCGGCATGGTGAGAATGAGCTTGTATCCGCGTACCGCAGCCACAAAGGCCAGAGCGATTCCGGTGTTGCCACTCGTGGGTTCGATCAGAACCGTCTTGCCAGGATGAATCCTTCCCGCCCGCTCGGCCTCCAGAATCATGCTGACGCCGATGCGGTCTTTAACGCTGGCCAGAGGGTTTTGGCTCTCGAGTTTGGCGACGACCTCGGCGACTGCGCCCTGCGTCACTTTGTTCAGGCGGACGAGCGGCGTATTTCCAATCAGTTCTGTGACATCGTTTGCAATCTTGGTTGGTGATGCAACATTCGTGGCCAATTTCTTCCTCCAGGGCGAGCAGCTCGGCTGGCGCGCTTTTGCTGCCTCGCTTGGCAACAATTAGACAAAACGACATAAGATTTGTCTAGTACATTTATGGACTTTATAGTATAGTGCCTGTTCACGTGGCTGGGCGAGGGGCTGCGGGATTGAGGGCCCGAAAAATGATCGGATTCTTCGAAAAGACTTGGTTTGCATGGTGGATTCTCTCGAATCTCGTGATTCTGCGGTGGTTTCGCGTAGTGAGTGTGCAAGAAACGATACATCCGGAAACCGACCAGGCAGAACCAGGAAAAAAGTCCAACGTAGCGGCCTCAGATCTTTCTTACTGGAATTCTTCAAATCACGAGATGTCTAGGCCGTCGGCCGCCTGGAAATTGCTGGTCGATTTTTTCGCGTGAGCGAGTGCGTAGAAGGTTCAAGGAAACACAATGCCCTTCGGTGCGGCTGTTCTTGGACTTGCTGTCGGATTTCTAATCGGCCTCACCGGGATGGGTGGCGGCGCGATGATGACCCCGCTGCTGCTGTGGACTGGCTGGGCCGCGCCAACAGTCGCCGTCGGCACCGATCTCGTTTGGAATGCGCTCACCAAGACGGTAGGGGCTGCCGTCCACTACCGCCACAAGAATGTGAATCTGCGGCTTGTGTGGAAGCTTGCATCGGGCAGCGTACCCGGCGCTCTCGTCGGCCTGTATTTGCTGGGACTTTTGAAAAAGTCCGCCGGCGTGGACTACGTCGATCATCTGATCGTCCGCCTGCTTGGGGCCACGCTGATGCTGGTTGCCGTCGGCATTATTTTCAAAGGCTATATTCGTCACTTGCTGCCTACGGCTGCGAGTCGTTCCGCTACCGACGAAAATCTATCGGGTTGGCAGGTACCGTTGCTCGGATTCATCGTTGGAGTGCTGGTGTCGTTCACTTCGGTTGGGAGCGGCAGCCTCATCGTTACGACACTCTTGCTAATGTTTCCCGGCGAGCGCCTCAACCGCCTGGTAGGCAGCGATGTCTTCCACGGAGTACTCATTGTCGGCGTGGCGGCGCTCGGACACTGGCGTCTGGGCGACGTAAATCTTCCTCTCGTGTCCGGGATGCTATTAGGTTCGGTGCCGGGCGTCTGGGTCGGTAGCTTCATCGCGAGCCGGATTCCGGAAGGCACTCTTCGTCCAGCCGTCGCGACTCTTCTCTTTGTTACTGGAGTGAAACTGGTTTAGATTCGAATCGTTTCATGTCGTCAAGGCATCCCTTGTCTTAATCGAAAGCGCAACGCAGAGGTCCTCTCATGCTGTTCAAGGCTGATCCGACTTTTTATCCGTCGCCGAAACTCGCCGCCCAGGCCCCCGCTGAAAAACTGGCCTATGTGGCCGCGCTCAACGCAAACGGCGGCGCTCACCCGGACGCCCTCGCAGTGGTAAGCGTCGATGCCCACTCGAACTACTACGGCAGCATCGTTGGCGAGGTTAACATGCCCAACGCGGGCGACGAACTCCACCACTTCGGATGGAACGCCTGCAGTTCCGCTCTCTGCCCCTACGCTCCGCATCCACACGTCGAGCGGCGCTATCTGATCGTGCCCGGACTGCGATCTTCCCGCATTCACGTTCTCGACACCAAACCCGATCCTGAGAAGCCGAGGATCGTGAAAGTCATCGAACCACAGGCAGTTCACGAACGAACCGGCTATAGCCGTCCGCATACCGTGCACTGCGGCCCGGACGGCATCTACTTGAGTGCCTTGGGTTCGCCGAGTGGAGATGGCCCCGGTGGCATCTTTGCGCTCGATCACGACAATTTCGAGCCACTCGGACGATGGGAAGTCGAACGTGGCCCGCAACAATTCGGGTACGACTTTGCATGGCATCTCGGCTATGACATCGCAGTGACCAGCGAGTGGGGCACGCCGAACATGGTGGAGAATGGCGTGAACCCGGACTTGCTGCTCGCGGGCAAGTACGGACACAATCTCCATTTCTGGGATCTACGAAAACGCCGCCATTTGCAGTCCCTCGACCTGGGGTCCGAACAACAGATGGTTCTGGAGTTGCGCCCCGCACACGACCCGACGAAAGGTCATGGCTTCGTTGGCGTAGTGACCTCGCTGAAAGATTTGTCGAGTTCCATTTGGCTATGGCACAAAACAAGCGGTTCTTCTAATGGCCACTTCGAAATCACAAAGGTGATTGAGATTCCCGCCGAAGGAGCCGATCCTGCTCAGTTGCCTCCGCTCTTGCAGGGCTTCAAAGCTGTCCCGCCTTTGCTGACAGACATCAATCTGTCCGTCGACGATCGTTTCCTCTACGCTTCCTGCTGGGGCACGGGGGAGATGCGGCAGTATGATGTCTCCGATCCGTTTCATCCAAAGTTGGTCGGCTCCGTTCACATCGGGGGGATTGTCCGGCGTACGCCCCATCCAGCCAGGCCGAACCGGCCGCTTAACGGTGGCCCGCAGATGGTCGAATTAAGCCGCGATGGAAAGCGCGTGTTCTTCACGAACTCGCTTTACGCCGCGTGGGACAAACAGTTCTATCCAGATGGCATCCGCGGCTGGATGGTGAAGTTGGACGTCGCCGCCGATGGCGGTATTCAGTTTGACCCTGAGCTTTTCGTGGAGTTCGGAGATCTTCGTCCTCACCAAGTGCGGCTGCAGGGCGGTGACGCTTCATCTGACTTTTACTGCTATCCATGAGCGCCTCATGGACTTGGGTGGTGCTCGCGCTTCTTGGGGCATATCACGGTCTGAATCCGGCCATGGGCTGGCTGTTTGCTCTCGCGCTCGGCCTGCAAGAGAAGCGTCGGTTGGCGGTGATCGCAGCTCTCTTACCGATTGCCCTGGGACACGCTGCAGCGATCGCTACTACGATTCTCGCTCTGAGCATCGTCCAGCGACTTCTTCCCTTTCACGTGTTGAAGTGCCCCGTAGCTGCCATTATCTTGGCGCTCGGAATTTTTCGACTCTTCCGCGCGAGCCATCCGCGCGGAGCTGGAATGCGAGTCAGTGGCCGCGATCTCGGTATTTGGTCATTCCTGATGGCCTCGGCGCATGGTGCCGGGTTAATGCTGATTCCTGTCCTTTGGTCTCATCCGATGGTGACGATGCACCACGTCATGTCCGAACCGATGACATCCGGTCCGATGGAAACCGGCGGTGCTCCGTTGACCGCGGGCATCGTGCTGGTCTCGGTGCTCGTACACACGGCGGCAATGCTGGGGGTGGCAGGAATTCTCGCACTCGCCTTTTTCGAGCTTTATGAGAAAGTGGGGCTGAAAGTTCTGCGGCACACCTGGTTCAACTTCGACTTACTGTGGGCAGTTGCACTAATGATTGCTGCCGTTGGAGTGCTGTTCGCCGGCTGAAGAAATAACGCAAGAACTCCTATTGATCGACTTGCAACATACGCAGATTGCGTAATAATATACGCATTATGCGTCGCCACCCGCGTCTTGTAAGTTGTTGAGATTCCGTTTGACCGTGGGCTCATAACCTTGCGCTCCCAAGGATTCCCTGGAGTTCTTCAAATTTCCTGGTGATTCCTCAGAGAGCTTGAAAAATGGGGCGTCCGGCGCAGCAATGCACCGGAAGATCACTCGTCAAAGTCGCGCCTCATCTCATGGCATTGCTCAAGCCGTTTCCTCTCGCGCATCCATGGTTGATCTATACCGAGCTGATGTATTCTTCCGATCTGAGAGCGCATGAGGCGGCGGAAGAACTTAAACGCGAGTTCCTCACCTGAGCAATGCCCGAACGTACCGACAACCAAATTGCTGACCTCCGAGCTCTGCAAAAGCATTGTCGGGCCCTCGGAGCGGAGCTTGTAATCATCGGAGCCATTGCGTACCAAGTACATTTTCCAGCTGAGTCCCGGCATACGGGAGACATCGATTTCGCCGTGGCCTTAGACCTTGATGAATTCGCAGAGCTGGAACGCCGACTTCTTGCAGATGGCTGGGTCCGTTTCGCAAGCCGTGAGCACCGATGGCGGAGTGCCCAGGGAACGATTTTGGACTTGATCCCAGCTGGACCCAAGCTTCGTGAAGCCAAGCAGATCACGTGCCAATTAGTCAGTTCAAGATGAGCCTAGTGGGATTCGACCACGTATTCGCGACCGCTCAGCCGGTTGAGCTCGCGCCAGATGTGACGCTGAAGGTGATCTCATCTACCGCGCTGATGCTCCTGAAAATTGTCGCATTTATGGACGATCCGCAGCGGCGAGTCAAGGATCTCGATGATATACGAGGTTTGCTTGTGCAATATGAGGTCGAGAGCGAGCGGATATTTTCGGACGTGGTGATCGATGCTGCACTCCAGGACTTTGGACTGGCTCCTGCCTTTCTGATGGGTCTCGATCTGCGTCCGCTTTGCTCGGACGACGAAGCGCAGATTGTCTTTGCGTTTCTCGATGTGATGAACGAAGACAATCCAGCTTGGATGGCTTTCGTCCGCGCCAGAGGCGTCGGGGACCGTGTCTGACTAATCATCGAATCGAGCACTCCGTGCCCAAGCTGCGCAAGAGCCGCATTCGTGAAGAACGAATCCGCAACGAAATCATTGTTGATGCCTACGGGCCCGAAGAGCAGTCTCTCGGCTGGTACTACTACCTGGAGAACAAAATCAAGTTTCCCTTTTCGGCTCGCTGCACTGCGGCCAGGGTGGTCTCTCCCCTTCGCAAGGGAGAAACCGTCGAAGTCCGCGGTCTGGCGCCGGAAGATTCCTGTACCCACGACATGCTGGTGCTGATTCGCTGGCATGGCCGCAATGTCGCCGTTCCTCTGTCCCAACTACTGACCATCAGCGCGGACGACTCTACTGTCGAGGCCATCGGCGACTGGCACTACTGGCTGGCGCAGGGCCACTGCTTCTGATCTGTGCACGCCTGCCGAAAGCTCACGATGCTTTAGGGAACCTCTGAAGAACTCTGCAATCCACAGCCTGAGCATTATGTTGCGGGTGTACTTTCTGCAGCAGTGGTTCAACCTGAGCGATCCAGGGGCGGAGGATGCGCTGTATGAATCGCCGGTGCTGCGGCACTTTGTGGGCATCGATCTGGGGCGGGCGCCGGTGCCGGACGAAAGCACCATCCTTGGGTTCCGTCACCTGCTGGAGAAACACGAACTGGGCGGGGCG
>JASHOT010000244.1 GCA_030040965.1 Candidatus Sulfotelmatobacter sp.
GAAGAAGCTGGTGTGAGATCGAAAGCGGAAGCTTCAGGGCGTCCAGCGCTTCCGCGACCGCTAGTTCGCCTTTCGGATTCACAAACGAAAAAAGCAGCGAGATCGCGACGGATTGCGGCTTTGCCTCCTGGATCCGCTCCGCCAGAGCATGTAACTGCTCTTGCGTCGGCTGGCACAGAACTTCGCCGTCTGCCCCGGTTCGTTCATCGACGCCGAAGCGAAGCTCTCGAGGCACCAGCGGTTCGACCCGGTCGAAGAAAAAATCGTAAAGCTTGGGACGCGCCTGCCGGCCGATCTCGATCGCATCCTCGAAGCCTGTCGTGGCCACCAGCGCCGTGCGCGCGCCTTTGCGTTCGAGCAGCGTGTTGGTGCCGACCGTCGTTCCATGAAGCAGAATGAAGGTTTTGTCAGTTACGATTTTTGCCACGGCCTCTGCGATCGCGTGCGAAGGATCACGCGGCGTGGAGAAAACTTTCAGCATCCGAATCCGCCCACGCTCCATCCACACGCAATCGGTGAAGGTGCCGCCGGTGTCGATCGCGATGCGTAGCGGTGACGAAGAGCGGGCCATGTTTGCGAGCGAAATGTTAGCGAGCGATAAGAGTAACATTGGCCGCTATGAGATATGCCTTCCTGGTCGAGACCTATGCCACGGAGCGGATCAAAGTGGCCAGCGTGTGGAGTGAATTCCGCGATGAGGATCTGCCTTTCCGTCCTCGACAGGGAGATCCGCGCGGACGCAGCGTGCATGAGCAGATGGTGCATCAATGCGTCAGTGAAGATTTATGGTTCCGCAATATGCTGGGAATCGATGTCGCGGCGCTACCTCTGCCTGCGCAGGAGACGCGCCTCGAATTCATCAAGCGCTATGCCGAAGACAGCGCGAAGCGCCTTTCAGTGCTGCATGCGAAAGACGATGCCTGGTGGGAGAGCGACACCAACTTTTTTGATGTGAAGCGATCGCGCGCGTGGGTGATAGTCCGCAGAATCGCTCACACGTCGCATCATCGCGGGCAGCTTATGGCAATGCTTCGCATGCTCGGGCGGGACGTGCACAGCAACTACGGACCGACGGCGGACACGGGTGGCCTCATGGCGAATCACGCTCCGACGATATATTCCTATGGGAGCCTCGAAGAGCTCATTTCTGCCGAAAGCATGGGCGGCCGAAAAGCGACTTTACCGGGCTCCAGCGGAAAGCCGGTGACGGAGCGTCCAGGATAAATCACGATGGGCACGCGCAGGATCACAGTCGAAGTTCCAGAAGAGCTCTTGAAGAAGGCGCAAAGGGCGACAGGTGCCAGCATAACCCAAACAGTTCGAACAGGTCTCCGCACTGCTGGCGCTATCGCAAACCTGCGCCCGACTGCGAGATCTGCGGGGCAAGGTTCGCTTCTCGTGCACGCCTCGCGAACTGAAGACCGACCGGTCATGCCTCACGCCAGCCGACGCAGTTACTTTGTTGTGAACGCCAGCGTCAGCAGCGTTTTCTGCTCCACTTCATGCGCCTTCGCGCTGCCCGTGGCAGGGCTCGGTCCGGCGCTGCGTTTCACGCTCAGCACAGGTCGGCCGCCGGCAATGCGATTCAGCCGCGGCAGCATGTTGAACATCGCTCCCATGTTGGCCGGCTCTTCCTGCACCCAGACAATGTCGGCGTTCTTGCCGTGCCGATCGAATTCCGCCGCCACTTCCGCTTCAGGGAACGGATAGAGCTGTTCCAGAAAAACAATCGCCGTGCTCGTGTCTTTTCTCTTTTTCCGCTCCGCCTGCAGTTCGTGCCCGATTTTTCCTGTGCAGATGAGAATGCGTTCCGCCTCGCCAACTTCCGTATCCGGAATCACATTCAAAAAATTCTTGTGCGTGAAATCTTCAATCGGCGAACTCGCATCCGGATGCCGCAGCATGCTCTTGGGCGTAAACACAATCAGCGGCTTGCGCCAGTGGCGCAACCCCTGCCGCCGCAGCAGATGGAAATACTGCGCGGCGTTCGAGGGCTGCGCGATCTGAATATTGTGCTTCGCCGCCAGCTGGATGAATCTCTCAATGCGCGCGCTCGAATGCTCCGGCCCCTGGCCTTCGTAGCCGTGCGGCAAAAGCATCACCAGCCCGGAGAGCAGATTCCACTTCGCCTCCCCCGAGGCGATGAACTGGTCAACGATGGCTTGGGCAACATTGGCGAAATCGCCGAATTGTGCCTCCCACAGCACGAGCGATTCAGGATAGTCGCGTGAATATCCATACTCGAATCCAAGAACACCGGCTTCAGCCAGCGTCGAATTGTAGATTTCGCATCGCGCCTGCCCGGGCGCAATGTTTTCCAGCGGCACGCATTCGTTTTCGTTCTCCACATCGATCAGCACCGAATGCCGCTGATTAAACGTTCCTCGGCGAGAGTCCTGGCCGCTGAGGCGAACGTGTATTCCCGCTTTTACCAGGCTTGCGAACGCCAGCGCTTCGGCCATTCCGTAATCGACCGGCCGCTTGCCTGTGCCCATCTCTGCTCGCTGCTCGAGCAACTTCTTTACTTTCGGATGAATGTGAAGCCAATCGGGATACGTGGTAAGGCGCTCCGTAAGCCCGGAGAGTTCTTCCTGCGTGAGCCCGGTTTCGACTTCGTATTCCGGCTTGTAAAGACCGCCGAAGTAGCCATCCCAATATTTGGGAAGCTCGCGAAGCAGCGGTTTTTGCTTAATGCTCTTGGCGCGTTGCTGCGCAGCCTCGAACTCGGCTTTTATCGCACCCGCTTGCGCTTGAGCGTCGCTCGCGCCAATGTCGTCGGCGTAAATTTCCCACAGCGGCGGATGCTCCTTGATCTTCTTGTAAAGCAGCGGCTGCGTGATCGTCGGATCGTCCACTTCGCTGTGCCCGTGTCGCCGATAGCCGATGAGATCGATGACGACATCGGTGCCAAATTCATAGCGAAATTCGGCAGCCATGCGGGCCACACGAACGACGGCATCAACATCTTCGCCGTTGACGTGAAAGATGGGGATCGACTGGCGCCGCGCAATGCAAGCCGCAAAACGCGTGGAATGTTCTTCGGTGTAGTTGGTGGTGAATCCGAGAAGGTTGTTGACGACGACATGGATAGTGCCGCCCACGCTGTAACCGGGGAGATCGGCGTAATTCATCGTCTCGGCAAGAATCCCCTGTCCGGCAAATGCGGCATCGCCGTGCACCAGCAGCGGTAGATATTTTTTTCGTCCGCCTTCACCGGTGCGATCCTGCTTGGCGCGCGTGCGGCCAATGGTGACCGGGTCCACGGCCTCGAGATGACTCGGATTCGAGACCAGATGGATGTGAACCTTGCCGCCGTTGCGCGTGGCATACTCGCCGGTCGCACCCATGTGGTATTTCACATCGCCCGACCCCAGCACGCTGCGCGGATCGACGTCTTCAAATCCGGCAAAAATCTCCTCGGGCGGCCGCCGCGCCACATGCGCGATCACGTTCAGCCGTCCGCGATGGCTCATGCCCATCACCAGTTCGATCGCGCCCAGGCGTGCCACCGTTTCGAGTACCTCGTCCACCAGCGGGATCAGCGCGGTCACACCTTCGAGCGAAAATCGCTTCGAGCCCAAATATCGCTGCTGCATCACCTGCTCAAAGATGTCGGCGCGGATGAGAAAATCGAGGGTGCGCTTTTGATCCTCTTCGGTAAGCTTGTAACCTTGATCCGGAGATTCCATCCGCTCGTAGATCCAGCGGCGGCGCACGGGGGAGTAGATATGATTGATCTCCACCCCGATGGTGCTGGAATAGATGGCGCGCGCCTCTTTCGCATGTTCGCCGTCGCGCTCGAGTTCGGGAGTGTAGCGTGGGCGCAGGAAGCCGAGCGGATCGAGGTCGCCCTCCAGATATCCCCACTGGCGATACGCGGCGAACACACGTTCACGCTCGGGGTCGGCGCCGTTACTGCGCGCGGCGTCTAATACCGCGCTGGGAGTCTTGGATTTCGGGGTCATAGGAGTGCTGCTACTAGAATAAAGGATGCGCGGGCAGAGGTGCACGATTCTGCTCGGAAAAACTGGAGACGTGAGTTTGCATGAAGCGAGGGCTGCCGACTTTGCTCGGAGTTCCGTTCGACGGCCAATCCTCTTACCTGCGCGGAGCCGCGGATGCCCCGCCAAAAATCCGTGAGGCCATGCACTGCGATGCGTGCAACAGCTGGACGGAACTGGGCGTCGACCTTGGCCGGAAGGAAACCTGGCACGACGCGGGCGACCTCGAATTTTTCGAAGAAGACGCTTTTTCTGCCATCGAAAACGCTCTGAGCGAAATCGTTGCTGCGGGGAATCTCCCGCTCTCCCTCGGCGGAGATCATTCCATTACCTTTCCCATCATCAAGGCTTTTGCGAGAAAGTATTCCGCTCTCACCATCTTTCATTTCGACGCCCACCCCGACTTGTATGACGAATTCGAAGGTAATCGGCTTTCGCACGCCTGTCCTTTCGCCCGCATCATGGAAGCTGGCCTCGCCAAACGGCTGGTGCAGATCGGCATACGCACGGCGACCCACCATCAGCGCGAGCAGGCGGCCCGCTTCGGTGTGGAAGTCATCGAGATGCGCTCGCTTCCTGCCGTTGAAGAAGTACGCGCACAGCTAAAGGCCGAAGGCCCCGTTTATATCTCCTTCGACATCGATGTTCTCGATCCCGCCTGCGCGCCCGGAGTCTCGCATCGCGAGCCGGGAGGGATGACGACCCGCGAAGCCATCAATCTTCTCCACGCGATCCAGGGAGAAATTGTCGGCGCAGACTTCGTCGAATACAATCCCGTACGCGATGTGTCCGGCATTACCGCCACCGTCGCCGCAAAAATCGTGAAAGAAATTCTCGGCAAGATGATCGCAGAGTAAACGATAGTCGCGAGTCACTCCGAAGGCCCGCGCCTTCACTAGCGGGCCGAGGGAGACAGGTCCTTGCTTAAGGAAATCCCGCGCTCCTCTGAAAACGGCTTCGCTTTAGGTGACAGCAGCGAGGAGCGAAACGAGGCCACAATTCAAACGCGAAACGGTACCCGGTCTTTCGCAGCCCCACCCGCCGGAGTAAAATGGCCGACCATGAAGGCACTCCTTCTTGCGGCCCTTTGTGTTTCTGCCTGCGGAGTCGGTTGCGGAGGAGGTAGCGGTTCCATGTCGGGCGGCGGAGGCACAACTCCACCCACCGCCACCGTCACCGTCTCCAATACCACGACCGGTCCTTTCAGCGTGTCCATGTCCACCGCCTTCCAACCCGCCGAATGGGACAACGCCTTCTTCACCGATAATTCCGGCGCGACATCAACTCTGCAAAACCTCGGCCCGCATCATATTCGCCTGCAGCCTATCTCGGAAGGCATTCCGCAGGGTTCCCAGCTCACCAGCTCTAACACGTGGAATTTTTCCATCGTCGACGCCATCGTCCAGCCCGTGCTCGGGGTGGCCGATCACAGTCCTGAGTTCCAGATCGCCAAGGCGCCCGCCTTCATGTACGTAGGTGACGACGACACCCAGAGCTTCGTCGATACCACATTTCAGACCTTCGCCGGATATGCGCAGAATGTGGTCCAGTACTACAACTCGGGAGGCTTCACCGCGGGCGGCACGCTCTACGTCTCGCCCGCCTATCCCACCGAGACGATCACGTGGTGGGGCATTTACAACGAACCCAGCATCAACAACAACCTCACCGCCGATCAATACGTCACCATGTACAATGCGCTCGTGCCCGCCATGCAGTCGGTCGATCCTTCCATCAAGTTCGTTGCGCTGGAGATGTGCTGCGGTTCAGAGTCCTGGGCTTCGACATTAGCGGCCAACGTCACGGCCCAGGTGGATGCCGTCGCGTCCCACTACTACGCGTCCTGCAATCAGAAAGACACCGATGAAATGCTGATGAGTGCCGTGCCGGGATTTATCAGCAGTGTGCAGACTATCCAATCGAATCTCGCGGCCAACCCATTGCTGGCAAACGTCCCCATATGGGTGACGGAAAACAACGTCAACGCCGACTATGACGCGGGCAATGGTATGAGCGCGTGCAATCCGGGGCAGGTTTTTGTCACCGACACTCGCGGTTCCAGCCCATTTTTCGCCGCGTGGCGCCCGTATGTCTTTTCACAGTTCGGCAAAGCCGGTGTGCCCATGCTCTATCACTGGGACTTTGACGCCGACCAGCAGTTCGGCGAGGTGCTCTACAACAACGATCAGATTGAACTGAGCTACTGGGTCGACTACTGGCTTGGCCAACTCATCCCGCCCGCTGCCGGATCGCAACTGCTCAACTACACTTCATCCGACAATTCCGACCTCGAAACCCTCGCGCTTCTCAACAGCGACGGCAGCGTCACCGTCATGATCTCCAATCACACCATCGACGACCCCGCGACCGACAATAACGGCCCCGGCGTTTCTCAAACCGTTCAGGTTGACGTCTCCGCGCTCGCCACATTTTCCACCGCCAGCCTGTTGGTCATCGACAAAGACACCAGCGTGTCCAGCGGCCCAACCGCAACTTCCTTGTCCCCAGCGGCACAGATGACGATCCCGCTCAACGGCTATTCCGTGGGCTTTCTCACTTTGAAGCCTTGAACGAGTTGAGTCAAAATGAGCTATGGGGATGCGCTTGGCCGGCATCTGCCCCGAAACTATTTTGCGCCCTCGACGGAGCCTGCCGAATCTGATATTTCAACCTGTTCGGTGCGGCAAGATCAGGCTTCCAGCGAGGCGTGGGGTCAATACAAAACATTTTGCCGTGTCGGCCATTTGCGATCAGATTTGTGGATCTGACTTATTGGATCTGACTTATGAAGACGAACTTTGAACAATTAGCGGCAATCGGCCTCATCGGCGCCGGGATCGCGCTGAATGCAGTGACCATCGCCTGCTCCAGCAATGCGGCGCAAAGCGCCCAAGCCGGCGGGCCTCCAGCCATGCCGGTAAAAGTGCTCGAAGCCAAGGATGTTCCTGTCAGCGACGCTGCCGAGTACGTCGCCACGATGAAGTCGCGCGACTCAGCCGTGATTATGCCGCAGGTCGAAGGCCAGATTACACAGATCTTCGTTCACTCCGGCGACAAGGTTTCCGAGGGCGCGGCCTTGATGGAGATCGATCCCTTGAGGCAGCAGGCGACCGTGAAGAGCCAGGAAAGCGCAGAAACCGCGCTTGAGGCCAACGTCATCTGGACGAAGCAGCAATACGAGCGGAATAAGGAGCTCTTCGCCGCGGGAGTGGTAAGCAAGCAGGATCTGGATCAGGCGAAGGCAGCCATGGACTCGGCGCAGACGCAGAAGGACGCGGCCGGGGCACAGGTTAGCGAGCAGCAGGTGCAGTTGCACTATTACAAGGTCATTGCTCCGCGCGCCGGCATTGTCGGCGATATTCCGGTGCGCGTCGGCGATCGTGTCACTACCTCGACTCAGCTCACCACAGTCGATCAGCCAGGCAGTCTGGAAGCCTACGTCTATGTTCCGATCGAGCACTCTTCGCAGCTGAGGATGGATCTCCCGGTGCAGATCATCGACAGCCAAGGCAAGGTTCTGGCCAATTCGCGGATTACCTTCATCTCTCCGCAGGTCGACAACACCACGCAGACGGTACTGGTGAAGGCGCGCATCGCCAACGGAAACGATGCGCTGCGCCAGTCGCAATTCGTTCGCGCCCGCGTCGTCTTCGGCACCCACCAGAATCCTGAGGTTCCGATTCTTGCCGTCTCGCGTCTTGCCGGCCAGTATTTCGCTTTTGTGGCCGAACCGCAGAATGGCGGCTCGTTTGTAGCACGCCAGCGGCCTCTCAAGATCGGCCTGACCGTCGGCAACGATTACGAAGTTCAGGATGGCATCAAGCCTGGCGACAAGATCATCGTCTCCGGGACACAGTTTCTGATGGACGGTGCGCCGGTGATTCCGCAAAGCTGAAAAGCTCGCGGCGCAGGGAATTTTTCCAGGCACAGCAAATAACGGAAGCACCTGCGGCTGCTGCGCATAAGAACTGCCACGCGATTCAAGACGCTTCAAACAACACGGATTCAAAACAGCGGATTCTAAAAGAATATGTTCGTTGAATTCTTCGTTCGACGTCCGGTTTTTGCCTCGGTTTGCGCGATGCTCATCGTTCTGGCCGGCTCCGCGGTCATTCCGACTCTTCCCATCGCGCAGTTTCCGAACCTCGCACCGCCGCAGGTGGGCGTCACAAGCGCCTATATCGGCGCCAGCGCGCAGACGGTGGAGAGCGCAGTTACCATTCCGCTCGAGCAGGAGATCAACGGCGCCGAGGGCATGAAATACATGACCTCGACCAGCGGCAACGACGGCACCAGCAGCATCCTGGTCACCTTCGATCTTTCGCGCAATCCCGATCTCGCCACCGTCGACATTCAGAACCGCGTGAACACCGCGCAAGGCAGGCTGCCGGCCTCGGTAAAGGCGGTGGGCATCACCACCGCCAAGACATCGCAGAATTTCGTCTTCGGCGCGGCCATCACCGCTGACAACGACCGATACACTCCGCTGTTCATGAGCAACTACATCGACCTTTACGTCAGGGACGCTCTCAAGCGCATTCCGGGCGTCGCGGATGTGATCGTCTTCGGCGAAGGCCGGTACTCCATGCGGCTGTGGCTCGATCCCGTGCGCATGGCGGGCCGCGGGCTGACCGCTACCGACGTGGTCAACGCGCTTTCCGAGCAGAACGTCGAGGTCGCGGCCGGTCAGGTCGGCCAGCAGCCTTCAATTCCCGGACAGCAGTACCAGGTAAGCGTGCGCGCCGTCGGACGACTCAGCGAAACGTCGCAGTTCGAGAACATCATTCTGAAGACGAATGCGGATGGCACGCTGGTTCGCCTAAGAGATGTGGGACGCGCTGAGCTTGGCTCGGAGAGTTACGCCAACAAGATTACGTATAACGGCCAGCAGGCAATCGGTATGGGCGTGACCCAGCTTTCCACCGCCAATGCCCTCGACGTTGATCGCAGAGCCATCGCCGAGTTGGATAGGCTCTCGAAAGCCTTCCCACCCGGCATGCATTATAAGGTCGCATTCGATACGACCGATGCCGTAGGGGAATCGATTCGCGACGTGGTCTTCACCGTCGGATCCGCGATCTTTCTCGTCATCCTGGTTATCTTTGTGTTTCTTGGCGACTGGCGAACCACGATGATTCACTTCATCGCGACTCCGGTCTCGCTCATTGGTACGTTTGTTTTCGTCAAGTTGCTCGGCTTTTCCATCAACACGCTCACGCTGTTCGGCATCACCCTGGCCACCGGACTCGTGGTTGATGATGCCATCGTCGTCATCGAAAACATCGAGCGCCATATCCAAGCCGGCGAGCACGACTCGCACAAAGCCGCGATCGCCGCAACCGCCGAGATTACCAGCGCCGTCATCGCGACATCACTCGTGCTGGTCGCTGTATTCGTTCCCGTCGCTTTCTTTCCCGGCACGACCGGCATTCTATTTCGCCAGTTCGCGCTGACCATCGCATTTTCCATCGCCATCTCAGCCTTCAACGCGCTCACTCTCGCCCCTGCGCTCGCAGCGATATTTCTGGCCGGCTCTCACGGGCAAAAGTGGTGGATCCTGCGCAAATTCGACGACGGCGTCGCCGCCATGACTCGCGGCTACCAGGCCGTTCTCCATCGCGTTCTCGACTACAAGGTCGCGATGGTCGTTCTTTTTTTCCTCGGCCTGGGCGCAACCTACCTGGTTCTGAAGCACGTTCCTACCGGCTTCGTCCCTGACGAGGATCAGGGATATTTCATCATCGTGATTCAGGCTCCCTCGGGCGCATCGCTCGAATACACGGAGAATATCGGGAAGCAGGTTTCCCTGATGCTCGCCGATATGCCGGAACTGGAAGGCACCTTCTCGATTGCCGGATTCAGTTTTTCCGGATCATCGGCGAATCAGGGATTGATCTTCGTCCCGCTGAAACCCTATTCCCAGCGCAAGGGGGAGGAACACAGCGCGTCGGCGATTGTGAATCGTGTGCGTCCGCGGCTGTTCGGGATTCAGGGTGCCATCGTGTTCGCCACGCTGCCACCCGCCGTTCAAGGTCTCGGGCAGTTCGGTGGATTTCAGTTTGTCGTCCAGGATCTCGCGGCGCACAAGCTGGACGAACTCGCAGCCGCCACGCAGGGAATTATGCGCGATTCCCACCAGCGCAAGGATCTGGTCGGACTTTACACTCCGTTCACGGCGAACGATCCACAGTACGTGGTGACCCTGGACCGCGATAAGGCCAAGAGCCTGCACGTGCCGCTCTCGCAAATTACCGACGCGCTCGGTGTCTACATGGGATCGGCCTATGTTAACGATTTCGATTTCAACAATCGCTCCTACCGCGTCTATGTGCAGGCTGACCAGCAATTCCGCGCCAACGCGCAGGAGATGAAGCAGTTCTATGTCCGCGCCGACGGCTCAGCCATGGTGCCGCTGGATAATCTGATTACCATCGATCAGACGACCACCCCGCAGGTGATCAGTCACTACAACATGTTTCGTTCCGCCGAAATCGACGGGTCCGCCGCCCCCGGACACAGTTCCGGCCAGGCCATTGCCGCCATGGAAGATCTCGCCAAGAAATTACCGCGGGGTTTTTCCTATAGCTGGACCGGTCTCTCGCTGGAAGAACTCCAAGCCGGAGGCACTTCCTTGATTCTCTTCGGACTCGGAACGCTCGTCGTCTATCTCACACTTTCGGCACAGTATGAAAGTTTCGTCCTGCCTTTCATCGTACTGCTCGCCGTCCCGATGGCGCTGCTCGGCGCGCTGGGCGCGCAGTCGATTCGCGGCCTGCAGAATGACATCTTTTGCCAGGTCGGGCTTGTCATGCTCGTCGGCCTCGCCAGCAAGAACGCCATCCTCATTGTTGAATTTGCCGAACAGTTGCGCGAGCGGGGAGTGTCTCTGGTCGAGTCGGCCGTGCAAGCCGCAACCATTCGCCTGCGCCCCATCCTCATGACTTCGCTCGCTTTCATCCTCGGCGTTGTCCCGCTCGTGGTTGCCAGTGGCGCTGGGGAAAACGGCCGGCACTCGGTCGGCACCACCGTTTTCGGCGGAATGATCATGTCCACGGTCCTCAACCTCTTTTTCATCCCCGTGCTTTATCTGATCATCGAGGGATGGCGCGAGCGCAAAGGCGAAGTCAAGCATCGCTGACGGTGGTTGTGCTTTTGAAAAGGCGCGGCTTTGCGCCGCACCGTGAGTCCTACGGTGTCGGCTTTTTCACGGGAGGGTTGTTGGTGGGAGCCGCTCCAGGAAGATTAGGAGGAGCGCTCGACGCCGGGCCGGCTGGAGCAGAAACCTTCGCGGGCTGTCCGCCAGTTGCCTGTCCCGATTTCTTCGCTGATTTTTTCTTTTCCAGCGTCTCCAGCAATTGCCGCGCCCGTCTTTCCTCGTTCGGTCGGCCGATTTTTTTCTTTGCCATGCCGACAGTCTCCCACAGCTGCCCACACTTTGCCATGTTGAAGTGAGAACGCATCCCCTTACCCAAACCTCTGATGCTCTTCCCAGAACTTTGGCCACGTCAATTTCGGCTTGCCGCACACAAAAATGTCCGCATGATCGCGGCCCTCTTCATTTTTCACGCCCAGCGAATTTTCATTGCGCCCCGCCACGCGGCAGCCGGTAAACGCCTCCTCCATATCTTCATGCGACCACCCCACTACAATCAGCGTCGTCGGCTGCGGTGTCGGATATCCCCGGTACCATCCCGAATTCGTCAGCGAGATCGGCCGCGGCAGTCCATACGCCGGTCCCAGAATTTCCACCGCGCCCATCTCGCCGTAATTTCCCACCAGCACTCCGTAATTCGCCCGCTCGTCCGCCGGCAGCGCATCCCGCACCCTTGCCACTTCCCGCACCAGATCGTCCCATCCAATCTCTTCGCGCAGATCGCCATTATTCTCCAGGGCGAACTTCTTCAGCGGACCATCGCCCGCCCACGGAATAATCACCGCCGCAAAATACGCGCCGCAAATTGCCATCCCGGCAAACAGCGCGCCCTCGATCGCCCATCGCCATCTCCGCCCGAGTCCCTCGACCCATCGTTCGCCCGCCGTCGCGCCCATCGCGATCAGCGCCGGATATGCCGCTCCCACGTAGTAAAATCGCGCCTTCGTGAGCGCAAAAATCGTGAGCGGGATCAGATACATCCAGCCCAGAATCCGGTACCTCGGGCTGCGTAAGAAGCAGATCAGCCCCCCAATCCACAGCGGCGCTGCCGCCAGATTTGTGTTGATGCGGAACTGGTCGCGCCAGTATCCCTCCGCGCGGCCCTCGCCTACATCGCGCACGTGAATGTGATGCAGAAAGTGATACGAAACAAAATCGTGCTGCGCCTGCCACACCAGATTCGGCACGCAGATCACGAAAGCAATCCCGATCCCGATCCAGAACCAGCGGCTCGCAAGATACTTTCGCGCTCCGGTCAGGACCGCTCCGCCCACAATTCCCGCGACATAAAACGCCATCGTGTACTTCGTCATCAGCCCTACGCCAATGGTCGCGCCAATCGCCACGCACCATCGCGGGTCGTCTCTCTTCAAAAGCAGGATCACGAAATACGCAATCAGCACCCACCACAAATAATCAAACGTCGTGTACTGAAATTCCGTGCCTTCAAACATGGCCAGAGGAGCCAGTGCCGCCGCCGTTGCTGCTGTCGCCTGCGCCAGCCGCCCGCCGCCCAGCTCGCGCGCCATCAAGCCCGTCACCACAATCACCGCCGCCTGTGCGATCACCGCCGCCATCCGCAGTCCGATCAGCCAATGCCCAAACAGCGCCATCGATACCCGTTCGACCGCTGGCGTGAGCGGCGGATACGCCACAAATCCCCACTCCAGGTGCAGCGCGTCGCTCAGTGTCTGCAGCTCATCGCGATGCAGCCCATATCGCCCATTGGTTGCCACATGCGCCAGCGCCATGGCGCCTGCAATCGTGAATAACATAAACATGTCGCGATGGGAGCTGACTTGCGCTTCAACATGGCGATCTACCACCGCAGGTCCACGAGTCATGCAGTCGTCCTCGATCGATGTTCGATAGGTGTTACGCACAGCGGCGCTCTTCGGTTCCGGGAAGCTGGCTAGTTCCGACATAACGCCGACTCCTGGCGGTTGGCGATTCGAACCCGCCCAGACTTACGCGAGCGCTGTAATATGCTTGAGTTGTCTGCGAGAATTCCCATGAGAACCGTGCCCGCCATCACCTGCGCCGAAGCCCAACAGGCGATCCAATTGATCTTGGAAAAAGCCGGTAAGCTGCAGAAATCGGTCACCATCGCCGTTGCCGATTCGCATGGCGAACTCCTTGCCTTTGCCCGCATGGATGGTGTTCCACTCCCCTCCATCACGATTGCCCAAAACAAGGCCTGGACCGCCGCTCGCACCGGCAAGACCACACAGGAAATCGGCGAGAAGGTTAAGCATCCCGAGCGCGGCCACGATATCTCCTACTACGGCGACGCGAGATTCGTCGGCTGGGGCGGAGGCGTTCCGATCTTGAAAGATGGCCAGATTGCGGGCGCAATTGCCGTAAGCGGGTTATCTTCAAGCGAGGATGCAGAGCTGGCAAGCATGGCAGCGGAGCTGCTGGCCGGATTGAACGGGTGATCTCGAGCGTATGGCATCGCCATGTGCGCTGCAGCGACGGCGCAAGTCACGGTTTTTTCTTGTGCTGCTCGAACCACTCCTCAACGTAAATAATTTTCGCCATCAGATGACTCGGCCGCGTGCTCATGCCATGCGGTTCACCCGGAAAGCGCAACAGAGCGGCTTCTACCTTTCGCAGTTTCAGCGCCTCGTAGTATTGCTCCGCCTCTGAAATTGGCGTGCGGTAGTCTTCCTCGCCCGTGGCCAACATGGTAGGCGTCGTCACTTTATCTACGTACGAGAGCACCGACCTTTTCACATACTGGTCGGGCTTCTCCCACGGCGGGCCCTCAAACCAGTAGAGCGTTCCGAACGAGGGAAGGTCTGACGTCAGCACCCAGCTATACCAGTTGATGACGGGATACAAGCTTGCGGCCGCGCGAAAGCGGGTGGTCCGATCGATCATCCAGCAGGTGAGCACTCCGCCTCCCGATCCCCCGGTGACGAAAAGATTGTCGGGATCGACGTATCCCTTGGCGATCACCGCGTCCACTCCCGAATTCAAATCGTAGAAATCGTCTCCGGGATAGGCATGGTGAATGAGATTGGCAAACTCTTCGCCATAGCTCGTGCTCCCGCGCGGATTGATGTACACGACCACGTATCCCTTGGCAGCCCAGATCTGCTTGATGGTGTCGAAGCGGTCGCCGTAGTTGGCAAACGGACCGCCATGAATCTCGAGGATCAGCGGATATTTCTTGGTCGCGTCGAAATCCGGCGGCTTGACGATCCAGCCTTGTACCTTCCGCTTGTCGACCGAGGACTCGAACCAGAATTCCTCGGTCTGGCCTATGGGTTTCTGCGTAAATAGCTGCTGATTCAGCGCGGTCAGAACACGCGTCTTGGGATCGGTTCGCGATCCTGCCGCGATGTCGCCAGGATCGGTCGGTGTTCCGTGCGTGACGGCGAAAGCTCCGTCCTTGGCTACGCTATACACGGCTCCGCCACTGTAACTCGATCCGCCGCTGCCCACATGATCGGTCAACTGTTTGACTTTTCCGTCAAGCGAGTAAAACGCGAGCTTGGTATCGCCCTGATCGTCGTACAGAAAATAGATTCCGCTGCCGTCCGCGGCCCATTGCGGATCCTGCACATCGCGATCCAGTTGCGCGGTCGCGATCCGAGAATTGCTCCCATCCCGGTTCATCAGATAGAGATGGGAGGTCTGGTGCCCTTGATAGCGGTCGTCGAAGCCCACGTACGCGATGGTCTTGCCGTCGGGCGAAATTGCCGGGGATTCATCGGGGCCGTTGCGGTTGGTCAGTGCTTTCACCTGCCCATCGGACAGCGACAGTTCGTAGACCTCGCTGTTTAACGGTTGATATTCGTAATCAGGATGAGCGTTGGCCGAAAAGATCAAAACTTTTCCATCTGGTGTCCACACGGCACGTCCGTTGCCGGAGAACTCCCATCCTCCGTAAGGCAGATTTCCGCTCGTGAGCTGCCGTGGTGCCCCGCCGTCTGCGGCGATCACAAATCGCTGGCGGAATCCCGGCTTCAAATATCCTCTGGCGTTGAAGCGATAAATGAGGCGGTCATATATCTTCGGCGGATCGGCCCATTTTGCTCCTTCTGGAGCCTTCGGCAAGGATGCAATTTTGGGCGGTTCCACTTCCACCAACGACGAAAACGAGATCAGCCTGCCGTCGGGAGACCACGAGAGATCCGAAGGTCCGTTCTCCAGATCGGTCAACTCCGCCGTCTGCCCGCTATCCATCCAGCGGACATAGATCTGTGGTTTGCCGTCGCGATCCGAGATGTAGGCGATTCGCGTTCCGTCCGGCGACCAGCGAGCCGCGCTGTCACTGTAATTGCCTGTGGTGAGAGCACGATCTTCCGTGCCATCCAAGTTGATGATCCACAAATTCGACTCGCGCTTATCGGCGATTACGTCGCTGAACTGCCGCGTGTAGACGATCCGTTTGCCGTCCGGCGAAATCTGCGGGTCGGCGGCATATTGCAGATGGAAAACGTCCATCGGCGTCAGCCGGTCCGATTTTTGTTGAGCCAGCGCAAGACTGGCAAGCAGCGCGGACAGAATGGCGAACATCAGTCGCAAGCGATTTCGCAACGTGCAGTCCATAGCGATACCTTTCGTCGACACCGGAGAAATCGGCGGAAGTGTATCGCAATGAGCCAGCGACGAACAATATTGGCGAGTGGAGAATTTGCTAGCTTCGGCAGTGCGAGCTCGTTGCCAAAGGAAGTCCCATCTCACTATTCAGGGTTCTTTGCCGGTAGAAACGGCTGAAGATAACAGCCGCTGCCAGCAATGCGATCGGACAGAAGATGCTGGCCTCAGGCCCGACGATTCCGCCGCTCAACCACGCCGGTCCATTTGCTGCTGAGTGGAAGACGCTGTGATACGGCACAATGCCGCTGTCGGGAACGCCGTAGAAGCAGGTCTGTCCCCAGTCCCAGCCAGCGTGAAAGCCGATCGCGCACCACAGGCTGCCGGTTCTTTGCAGAAAGAAGCAGTGGAGCAGACCGAAGAAAACCACACCCACCACGCCGATCAGAGTTTCGTTCGAATTGAAGGCGTGGCCGAAGGCAAACAGGCCCGACGTGATAAACGCCGCCGGCCAGAATCCAATACCCGAGGCTAGCGTGTATTGCGCATATCCGCGCATGAGAAACTCTTCGCACAATCCGGCAGCGATGAAAGCCAAGCCCCACGCCAGCATCGACGAGAAAATTGCCGCGCCGTGAAGCGCGAGCCCGGTAATGCGGAAGCCGTGCAGCAGAAACATCGCCAACAGGGCGGCGCTCAGCGCAAGAAAACCCGACACGCTGCCCAACCAGAAGTCCTTACGGAAGGCGTGGCGCAGGCGAAGGCCATATTCGCCGAATTTTCGGTGCTCGATCCGGCTCATGATCCAGGTCGCGAGGCAGATCAGTAGAAATGCGATTCCTGTGGATCGCCCCATCACGAGCGGGGTGACGATCATCTGGCCTTCGCTCCGGTGTGCTTCCTTGAAGCCTTCGACGCCGCCATTGCCGATGATCAGCATGCCGCCGAGCAGGCCGACGATCAGCACGCTAAAGATCAGCAGTCGCCATCCTGCGCGCAGGCCACGCGGACCGATGAAAATAAATTTTACTCCGCTGCCGAAGTGAGTGACGGCTGGCGCGTTCGTAGATAAAGGTGCGATGTCGGCGGCCTTCAGTTGAGGTGGGAGCAGTTGCGTAGCGAGCGTCATAGGTTTTCTCGTTATTCGGTGAACAGATACCAGGTGATCGTGATGAGATAAACAGCGGCGACGGTAAGAACCACAGCCAACAGGTCGGGATTCCAAATGTGACTAACAAGCTGACGATAGACAAGCAGGGCATCAGCCAGCAGAAAGCCGGTCAGGCCGGCGATTCGCTGCGCGCGCCGACGATGGCTGAGGAAGCGTTCGTCAACCAGCTTGCCCAGAACAGGTAGCTTTCGCAGCCATTTGCCGATAAGCACAAGAACCGGAATTACCATTACTGGCCCTCCTGCGGTCCGTGATTCAAGGTGAAGATTTCGTCGGTCGAGCAGCCGAAGACGCGTGCGAAAGTCAGTGCGAGCTCCAAGCTGGGGACGTAACGATCGCGCTCGATTGAGTTGATACTTTGCCGCGAGACGCCCACAGCCTCGGCTAGCTGCTCCTGCGTCCATCCGCGAGCTGTGCGGAGCTCCTTGACTCGGTTTGTGACGGTTGGCGTCATGTTGAAATCGAGGGCCAATTAATGTAAAGCCTACTTTCCATTCCCAGGATAGGGCATTTCTTAGGCGGATGTCAAGCTAACTTTCCATCCGGTTCAGGCGAAGTCTTGCGCTTCGTCTGTTGTTGGCGCGTGAGTGGCCGACCGTGCTAGCCTATGCCATGTAGGGGCTTGAAACGACTCGGTTTATATGTCGGCCCCTAGTCCTATTCCAGAGTTGCGATGGCGCCCGATCCGAAACCCGCCCGCGTGCCGCTAGCGCGATCATTCCAAAGTACTTCGCCTGAAAATGAGGACGCAGAATCGATACAACTTTCGACTCCCGATGGGGTTGAAATTAGTGTGAGCACAGCCGCACTCGACGGAGGCATGCTGATGGCTGCGACGACGTCGCAGTCCTCCGCGTTCACGCCGCAAATACCGGGCGGGAGCGCGCCGTCGGACGCCGACGTCATGCTACGAGTCAAGGCGGGTGATCAGTCGGCATTCGACTACCTCGTGCAGAAGTATCGCCGACCGCTGGTGAGTTTCATGTTTCGTATGGCTCGCAATTCGGCCGTGGCGGAAGATCTGGCGCAGGAAGTTTTCCTGCGCGTTTATCGTTCGCGCGAGAGTTATGAAGCGAGTGCAAAATTCACGACCTGGTTGTATCGTATTGCGACCAATCTTGCCGTGAATCATGCGCGTGACACGCGTCATGAACGTCCAGAGGTGACCGTCAGCCTTGATGAGCAGGATGACGACACGGGCACGACGCTGGAGTTGCCGGATGCCCATTTGACCGCCGAACAGGCGATGGTGCGGCGCGAGCGGCTGCTGGCGATCCGAAGCAAGGTCGAAGCCCTGCCCGAGCAGCAAAAGCTGGCAGTAGTCATGCATAAGTATCAGCAGATGGATTACAAACAGATTGCGGAAGTTTTGAAGAAGAGCGAGTCGGCAACGAAGTCGTTGCTTTTTCGAGCATATGAAACATTGCGGGAACAGTTAAAAGAATTTTTGTGAGCAGCCTGGTTTTGTGTGAGGACAGTTGGCGGAATTTTTAAGGGGAACGTGCTTATGAACTGCAATGAAATTCGTGAACGGATGCCGGATGTGGCCGCGGGATTGAACGCGGCTACGGCCGACGAGAACAAGCATCTGGCGAGTTGCGCGGCGTGCGCGGAGGCGTTGAAGTCGATGCGCGCGACCATGGCGCTGCTCGATGAATGGCAGGCGCCGGAGCCCTCGCCGTATTTCGACGTGCGGCTCCAGGCACGGCTACGCGAAGAGATGGCCAAGCCGCAAGCGGGATGGCTGAGCTGGTTGCGCCGCCCGGTTCTGGCGGCGGCGCTCACCGTGTTGATGGGAGTGGGCATCGGGCTTTTCCTGCACGACGGCGGTCCGAACCGTCCAGTCGAAGACGCCGCGGTCATCGAAGCGTCCGAACCGGGTACGGCGGTCAGCGATCTGCAGGCGCTGGAGAAGAATCACGATCTGTATTCCGATTTCGAATTGCTCGATGATCTGGATGTGCAGCAGAATGTCGGCGCCAATTCGGAGTAGACGGCGCCGGCGATTGGAAACCGACGGGGCGAATGAAACTGGGAAGAGACATCACGGAGTGGCTGACTACCGCTGCGCTTGTCGCGGCGGTGACGATGGCGCTTCCCTGTCTCGCGCAGAAGAATGAATCTCACCCCGCTCCGCCAACGCAGCACAATTCGACGTCGGCGTATCAGTCACATCCCGCGCAGGCTCATCCGCAGAACCAGCCACGCGGCCATGCGGGAGACTGGCTGCGGCGCTACAAAGATCTGCCTCCAGCCGAGCAGGAGCGCGAATTACAGAAAGATCCCGGCTTCCGTGCTCTGCCGCCCGCGCGGCAACAGGAATTGCGTCAACGTCTGCAGCATTTTTCCAGCCTGTCCCCGCAGGAGCAACTCCGCATCCTGAACAACATGGAGAGGTGGGAGCATCTGACTCCCGGGCAAAAGCAGCAGGCGCGGCAGGTCTTTAATCAATTCAGGCGGCTGCCGCCTGCTCGTAAGCAAATGGTAGCGACGGCAGTGAACGAACTGCGCAACATACCGCCGGATCAGCGTGATCGGGTGATCGACTCGCCCCGATTCAGAGGCATGTTCTCAGATCAGGAACGGGAAATGATCCGCGGCGCCTCGCGCCTGCCGCTGGCGCCTCCGGACGGGCCGTAGAAGCTGCGCCTGGCTCGGCGGTTCGCTGAGCCGCCTACTTTCTCAACACATTTCTTGCGATAAAGAACACGTTCGCCGGCCGCTCGCCCAGGCGGCGCATGAGATAGGGATACCACTCCGTGCCGAACGGAATGTAGACGCGCATTCGCCATCCGTCGCGCACCAGGCTTTGTTGAAGGTCGCGGCGAATGCCGTAGAGCATCTGGAATTCGAACGAATCACGGGCAATTTTTTCGCGAATCGCGAAGGCTTGCGCCTCGCGAATGATGTTTTCGTCGTGGGTTGCCAGTCCGTGGTAGGTGTCGCTCTTCATCAAAATCTTCATCAGCTTGATGTAGTTGGCGTCGACGTCTGCCTTGCTCTCGAACGCGATTGTCGCCGGCTCTTTGTAGGCGCCTTTGCAAAGCCGGATACGGATTCTTTCCGAGAGCAGTTTCTCGATGTCGCTCTCGGACCGCTTGAGATAAGCCTGAATCACGGTTCCCACATTGTTGGCGTTTCCCGGCATGCGATGCAGTTCGTGAACGAAGTCGAGCGTGCGTTGCGTGTACGGAGAGCCTTCCATATCCACGCGCACGAAGTTCTTCGGCGTCATGGATGCGGCCTTGGCCACGAGGCCGCTGACCACGTCGCGCGCAAGTTTTTCGTCAACATCGAGTCCCATGTGGGTCAGCTTGAGGCTGATGTTGGCATTCAGCTGATTTGCTCCGATCGCATCGAGAATCTGGGAGTAGAGCTGTGCGCTGAGGTGCGCCTCGTCGGGATTGGCGACATTTTCGCCGAGATTATCGATGCTCACGCTCATGCCGGCGCGATTGACGGCCTGAGTCACGCGCACGGCGTCGGCAATTTCGGTGCCGGCTACGAAACGATTGGAGACGCGGCGTCCGATCGGGGAACGCTCGGCGAAATAACGAAGAGAATGATTTTCAGAAAGTTTGACGAAGAACGCCCTTAACATGAAAGACCTGCCGGTGCCGGAAAGATTGTATCCGGGGAGATGAAGGAAGGAACCAAGGGCACGCGCAAAAAGATCACAGAAAGTTTTATCACAAACCGGCTGTGCGCGAGCGGTTGTGCGGCGAGCGGGCTGCGTGAGAAAGGGGTGCAAGCCAACACGCTGCCGCAAGCTCCTACGGATTGAATTTTATTTCGACGACTTCACGGGACTCGTGTGGCGCAGACTCCCATCGCCAGCGGCGGATGGCGTTCACGGCGGCCTGCGCCAGAACGGGATGTCCGCCTCGAATGTCGATAGCTTTGACCGTGCCGTCGGGCTCAACTACCGCTTCGACTTTCACGCTGCCCGCTAGCGCCATGCTCCGCGCAATCTCCGGATAGACCGGGGTTGCATGATCGACAATCTTGCGTTTGGCGGTGTCTTGCGCCAGGGAGTGGACGGGGAGGGCGAGCAACACGAAAATCGCGACCAACAAAGTTTGCCACACCGGATTATGTGTTCTGCGAGGCCGACTCTTGTGGTGCCGAATCTTGCTGTAGCGAAGCGTATCAGGCGATGCAGGGGATTTCATTAACGCAGTCTACATAATTCCCGAATTGGGCGACAGTAACCCCAGTAATAGCCATATTTGGCTATTTCATGGTTACTACGTAGACGGGAGTCACTTGCCCTGTTCTTCCAGGAATTTTTCCACTTCCATGGCGGCCATGCAGCCGCTACCGGCGGCAGTGATGGCTTGGCGATAGCGGCGATCCTGCACATCGCCACAGGCGAAGACGCCGTGGACGCGCGTGAGGACGTAATTGTGCGTCTTCAGATAGCCGTCGGCGTCGGTATCGAGCTGGCCGGCGAACATTTTGGCGTTCGGCTCATGCCCAATGCCAAGAAACAGTGCGCTGGTGGAGAAGTCCCATTCCTTACCGGTTTTGAGGTTGCGAAGTTTTAGTCCCGTGACTTCTTTGTGATGCACGTCATAAACGTCTTCGACCACTGTGTCGGTGAGGAACTGGATTTTTTCGTTGTGCTGCGCGCGCTCCAGCATGATTTTCGAGGCGCGGAACGAATCGCGGCGATGGATGATCGTGACCTTGGTGGCAAAGCGTGTAAGGAAGAGCGCCTCTTCCATCGCAGAATCGCCGCCACCGACGACCACGATTTCCTTGCCGGAGAAAAAGAATCCGTCGCAGGTGGCGCATGAGGAAACGCCGTGGCCGATCAGTTGCTGCTCGTGCGGCAACCCCAGCCAGCGCGCCGAGGCCCCACTGGCGATGATCAACGTTTGTGCATGAACTTGCTGATGCCCCAGATGCAATACGAACGGCCGCTGGCTCAAGTCGGCGCTGGTCAGGTGTGCCATACGATATTCGGCGCCGAAGCGCTCGGCCTGCTTGCGCATGTTCTCCACCAGCTGCGGGCCGAGGATTCCCTCGGGGAATCCAGGGAAATTTTCGACCAGCGTGGTCATGGAAAGCTGGCCGCCGGGTTCGTGGCCTTCAATGACCAGCGGTTTCAGGTTGGCGCGGGCGGTGTAAAGTGCCGCCGTGTGCCCGGAACATCCCGATCCGATGATGACGACGTTGCGAATTTCGCTCATGATTGCCTGAAGATTAGATAGCTAAATTCAACTTTCGATGCAGCGGCCGAGGCACGCTCTCAGTGCACGCCGAGTCGACAACCAGCGATTGACAATTCATTTTGGCTTTGACGCTTTGGCTGCCGCGGGTTCTTTCGCCCGCGATGCGCCCGAAATCTTCGCCAATTCTTCCGGTACGATCTTCTTCACTCCCAGCAGCAAGCGGTAGTTTGCCAGCACATCGGATGCGCTGCGGAATAGCGGTTCGTACAAGCTCTGATCGGGCGCGGGACCCTCCGCAGTCGCCTGGCAGCGGACAAGAGCTACGGAAGACTTGCCGAATCTCTCGAGGCGTACGCGGCTGGCGGGCGTAGCTGCGGTCAGCATCGCCAGCGGGGTGGTCACCGACGACGCGCTGTCTTCGATCGTGAGCTCAATCAAATCCTTAGGCTCGCGCACGTGGAACACGAGAGTTTCGATCATGCTCTGGCGATCGTCGCTGAAGGAATATTGGACGCTGGAAAAAAGCGCTTGTACGGAAAATTCGTGGCGAATGCGCACGTAGCTGGCAACAGAAGGTTCGCCCGCGACGTGGCCGGCTTGTCCGGCTTCGAGCATGGCCGGCATGTCGGTGAGCGTGGAACGGCCGCGCGTGACTTCAAAATCGGCCGAAAACAATGGCTGCTTTGGGACGCGAGCCAGCGCGGCCGCAATCTCTTTCTGCTCGTCGGCCGAGGGCGTGCACACGTTCAGCACATTGACTTTGACCTGAGGCTGGCCGGACTGCGCGTTCTCTGGCTGCTGCTGCGCGCAAAGTGAAGTAATGGAGAGCGCAATCGCGCAACTCCAAAGGCGAAAGGAAATTCTGAGCACGGCGGCATTTTAAACGAGATGGATAGAAAAATGAGATCGATAAAATTTTAGTGGGCAGCGGACAGCTCGCCGTTCGCCAACGATGCGCGGAAGCCGTAAAATTTAGGTTATGGCAAATCTAACATTGGTGTACGGGATGCGATTGCTGCCCTCGGAGGATGTGGCGGAAGTCGGTCAGGCTCCGGTGAAGCTCACCAACGGCCGAGAGGCGCGCGTGACCATGCACGTGCTGGAAGGCAGCAAAGAAGATATCGAAAAACAGTTGCGCACAAGCCTGGAGGCATTTTTCGATCTCTATCCCGAGATCTAGTGAAGCGGAGAATCCTCAGCAGCCAGTGCCCGGAGAAGACTCCGTCACGGACAGCTGAAAATCAACTATTCGTACTTGGCAAGACCGTATAATCCTAGTCCTCACGCGACGCGTCAGCGGAATCCTATGCAGTGGTCTTATCCGCAAATTCGGCAGCGTCTCATTCATGCGGAACTGTGGCCGCAGGGACGAATGGCGCGGCTGGCCTGCTATCTGGCGGCGCTGGGCGCGGTCCTGTATGCGGTCAAAAAGCTGCTGGGACTGTTTGCCCCATCCTGGGGTGAGCAACTCGGAAGCTGGGTCGGATTCCTGATCTTTCTCTCGGGCGTTTTGTTTTTCATCCTTGCCTTCAAATGGGTGAAGCGCAGGATTCTATGGCGGCTGCGCAACCGCCTTATCGTGACGTACGTTTTCATCGGAGTGATTCCGGCCGTTCTTCTCGTGGGGATGGCGCTGATCACGCTGTATGGGCTCGCCGGGCAGTTTGCGGTCTTCGTCGTGACCTCGGAGATTCACGCGCAATTGAGAAGCCTGGAAGCGGTCAACGAGGCTGTGAGCAATGAACTGGCGGTGCGGATCGAGCACGGGGAAACCCCGACTGCGGCGTCGCTGGCCGGACTGGCGAAACGCGACCCGGCATGGGGACAGCGCGAGGTTTGCGCCTGGTACGGGGAAAAACAGCTTTCGCTGTGCAACGAATATCGCGGGACGTCGCTGATCTTGCCCAGCTTTCTGAAAGCGCATTTCCGCGATATTGTCCGCGCCAGGAATCAACTCGATCTCCGCGTAGGCTCGTCGATTGAGGTTGGGGCCAACCGGTTGACGGTTGTCACCAGCGAACCCTTCGACAAGGAACTGGTTGGGAACATTGCCAAGGATCTGGGAGAGATCACGCTTTACGGCGCGGGAGCATCCTTGACCGAGCCCAAGCCCGGGGTTTCGACCGTGCCTGAGTCGGGATCGCCTGCTTCGACAACTGGAACGAATCAGCAGAAGTTTTCCTACAGCAGAGTTGAGCAACCGGGGAAGTTGACGCTCAGAAACAACGATGAAGTTCTCACCCCGACATTCAGCGTCGGTGCCCTGCCGGAGCCTACGGGAGGCTTTGATCGCATAGTCACTTTCGCCACGCCCCTGTCGGTCGTGGATTGGAAGACTGGAGATCAACAGGTCGGTGCGGTATTGCAGGTCACAACGCGGCCATCGGTGTTGTATGGGCACCTGTTCGCTGCTTTGGGCGAGTTTGTGCGAGGTGTGGCCTACATTCTGTTAGGCGTGGCCATCTTCTTTGCCATTATCGAGCTGATCGCTCTCATCATTGGCACGCGCATGACGCGCACCGTCACTGCGGCAGTCGCGCAGCTGCACGAGGCCACGCAGCATGTCGACAAGGGCGATTTCAGCCATCGCATTCCGGTGAAGTCGAACGATCAGCTGGCCCATCTGGCGCTGTCATTCAATTCCATGACGGCGTCGATCGAGAAGCTGATTCAGGAGCAAAAGGAAAAGCAGCGGTTGGAAAACGAACTGGCGATCGCGCAGGAAGTCCAGGCGCAGCTTTTTCCGCGGCAGGTTTCCGAGCTGGAATCTCTGGAAGTGCATGGATTCTGCCGTCCCGCGCGAACCGTGAGCGGAGATTATTACGACTTCGTGGCTGCCAGTTCGCACAAGCTGATTCTGGCGGTGGGCGATATCAGCGGGAAGGGAATTTCAGCCGCTCTGCTGATGGCGACGATTCACTCCGCCGTTCGAGCTTACAGCATGGAAAACATGCCGCAGCTGCGCGAGCCGGTTGCGGTGGGCGCGGTCGCGGGTGCGGGAAGGATGATGGCTGCATGGCCCGAGGGAGTGGAGGTTTCGCCGGGAGCCTTGCTGGGACTGCTCAATCATCAACTCTACGAAAGTACGCCGCCGGAAAAATATGCCACGTTGTTTCTCGGAATCTATGACGGACGCTCGCAACACCTGACTTACAGTAATGGAGGTCACTTGCCTCCAATTCTCATTGGCGAGGATGGCACAACCCGCAGGCTGGAGGCTGGTGGCACGGTTGTCGGGCTTTTTGACAACATCAGTTACGAGGAAGGTTCGGTACAGATGTCGACCGGAGAGATTTTCGTCGCCTACAGCGACGGCGTGACCGAACCGGAGAACGATTTCGGGGAATTCGGCGAACAACGGCTGATTGAACTCGTCCGGCAGAACCGTCACTTGCCGCTGCCGCAGATCAGCCAGATGGTGACCATGGCCGTCGACGACTGGATTGGCGATAAAGAACAGCCCGACGACGTCACGCTGGTGCTTGCGCGGGCCCGTTGAGGAGGAACGGCGTCCCTGTAGGTCTTCCGTAGTTAAGAAACCGCTGTTCTGTTTTCTCATTGGAAGCCAAATTTCTTCGTTGGCTCGAAGTCGTTTGCGGCTGTTCGGCGAGGGCCTGTCGATATTGACAGACGAAACTGCCTTGCAATACCTTGGTCGAGCAGTTTGTGGGTACGATCCGCGGGAGTAGCATAAGATCGGCAATGCGCCGGGGCTCCATCCCGGAGATGACGGTTCGATACCGTTCCTCCCGCCCCAAATCTTCCGTAGTCAGATTCGCTTTTTCTTCCATTTGCCCTGTTTGAACAGAATGGCGCTGGCCGCGGCCATGGCCGATTCGGCAATCGCAATCGAAAAAAAGACTCCGTTCGAGTGCATCCCCAGCGGCAATGCCAGCATGTAAGCCAGAGGAATTTCCAGCAGCCAGAATCCGAACAAATTGACGATCGTGGGAGTGATGGTATCGCCGGCGCCGTTGAAGGCCTGCATCATCACCATGAAATAGGCGTATCCCAGGTTGCCGTAACTCACGATGCGCAGGCAGGATGCGCCCATCGGCACGACTGCGGGATTGGTTGTGAACAGGCGCACCACAGGTTCTGCGAAGGCAATGAAGAACACCCCGACGGCACCCAGAAAAAGCACGTTGTAAAGGCCAGTGCGCCAAACCGCCTGCTCGGCGCGCTCGGGATGCCCCGCGCCCAGGTTCTGGCCCACCAGAGTTGCGGCGGCATTGCTCAATCCCCACGACGGCAATATGACGAAGATAACGATGCGAATGGCGATGGTGTACCCGGCAAGCGCAGACGCTCCGAAAATGCTCACGATGCGGACCAGACCGATCCAACTGGTGTGTGCGATGGCGAATTGCAGGATGCCCGTCAGCGAAACCCGCACAAGCCGGAACAAGACTTCTGCATGGATGCGAGTCTGTCGGCGAAGAATGCGGATTCGTTCAGTGCCTTTCAGAAGTCGATAGAACTGATAAATGACGCCAATGCTGCGGCCGGTGAAGGTGGCGAGCGCAGCTCCTGTCACGCCCATGCGCGGGAATGGTCCCCATCCGAAGATGAGGCATGGATCGAGAACCAGATTGATGATGTTCGAGACCCAAAGCAGGCGCATGGCGATGGCGGCATCGCCGGCGCCTCGGAAGATGGCGTTGTTCAGAGTGATCAGCAGTACCACGCAACTCCCGCCGCCTAAACAGATGCGGGCATAGCCGCTGCCCACGGAGACAATCCCAGCACTGGCTCCCATCAAGCGCAGAAGACGCGGAGCAAAGATGAAACAAGGCAGTCCGATCGCACCGGACACAATCAGCCCGAGAACTATGGCCTGGACCGCGGCGTCCGCCGCGCCTTCGCTATCTTTCTCGCCGATACGGCGTGCCACCATGGCCGTTGTCGACAGACTCAGGCCCATGGCCACAGACAGCACCAGGCTCGACATGGATTCGGCCAGTCCCACCGTGGCTGTGGCGTCGGCGCCAAGCCTGCCGACCCAGAACACGTCGACAACGGCAAACAGCGACTCCAGAACCATCTCAAGCACCATGGGCACGGCGAGCAAAAGAATGGCGTGATTCAGGTTGCCGGAGGTGTAGTCCTGGTGCGAGCCGCGCACAGCCTCGATCAACGACGACCAGAGCGAACGCTGCGGTGCTGAGCTTTGTGGTTGGACGACTTCTGTTGCTCCCATGAGAACCTGCTCCCATAAGCGTGCCTGCGCCAATCTGCAGACACGTCGCTTGCGAAATAATTGTGAACGAGCCCCGCTTGCCGGGGCTGATAGGGAAGGCAAACTTAACGCAGATTCAACATGATGATCCTCAATGCAGATCGCATACAGCAGGTCCCAAGAAAACCAGGAAGGGATTGTAGCGCAGAACTGGAGACCACGGAAAAAGAAAAACGGCAGATGGCTTAAGCTGCTCCATCCGCCGGTTTCTTTCAGGAGGTAATTCTCAGGAGGTATGAGTGATGTTCGCTCTGTGGACACGATAGCGCCACGTGCCAAAGAGCACGAGATCACAAAAGTACTATCGCGAGGCAACGCTCTCGATTTCCGCGATGAGAGACTTCCAATGCACAAAGACGGCGAAATGGTGTAGGAGATCCCCGGATCGCCTTCTACTTCTTGCTCAGCATGAGCACGCGCGCGGTAAAGGCTGAGTTGGAAAGCATTCCTCCCACCACCAGAGGGCCAATGGGAGTGCTTACGATGCCGCGGGTGTCGCTGCGGACGTCGAAGGTATTCTCGTCAATGGTTTCCCAGCGATTGCCGTGCCCATCGAATGCAAACGTGACTTCAGAAAGCGGGGCCGGCTTGCCCTCCGCGTCGAGGCCCTTGTAGTTGTGAGGAACAAGCGTGCCGCCGGAGAACAGAATCTTGCGTCCTTCGACGGGACCGGCAACGATGGCGAATCTTCCCGGGCCAGGATGGGCGGGAAGCTTGGTCCATTCAATTTTATTGGGATCTTTCCTCTCGATCTTGCCCAGCCAGCACTCGTCGGAGGCGACATAAGGCCCACCGGCCGGATTTTTCTTCGCGCCATCGACAAAGACGATCATGCCGTCCGTCAGGCCACCGGCGTGGCCAAACACCGGGGTGCCGGGAAATGGCGTCGCCTGGCTCCAGGTGTTGGCCTGAACATCGTAGACCTGAACATTATTGACAGGGCCGTCTTTGGCCTTTCCGCCGACTAGATAGACGTACCGGTCGTGGTCGACTCCGATCACGGCATCGTCGACCGGGATTGGAATATCCGTGCCGCGATACCAACGCTGATCCTGCGGAAGATAAGCATTAACGTCGCCGAGAGTCATTTCGTTGCCATGACCATCCACGACAAGTCCGCCGAAGAGAAAGATTTTTCCTCGCACGCCGACCGCGGATGCTCCCAGACGGCCGGCCACGCCCGGGACGGGACGACTATCAGCCCATTTGCCGGACTTGAGACTGAGGACATAGACCTTGTTGGTGATATCGTCCCAGGTTTTTTTCGGGCCAATACCCATGAGCGAATAGACGTCGAGCCCACTGTGGAGAACCACGACGGCGTTCTCAGCTACGGCGGCGGGCATGGGCGGGATCTTGGGCTGGTCTGCTGCAAGCAGCAGTACCACAGCCAGGGCGGTGAGAACGAAGATAGCGGTCTTTTTCATCGCTAAAAATTTTACGTCCTTGTGCGTAGCCAGGGCAAAGGGAGCGTCATGGGCAGATGCGAATTCGAGCGAACTTGCCTCAATCGATCAATCCATGCCTGGCGGCGTGAATGAAATCGGTGTAGGCGGGACTCTTCCCGCTTTCGCGGGTGTGGCTGGCGATCTGGCCGCGATGATAGGCAGAGTGCAGAACGACATGAGTCAGGACATCGAGTACAGTGCTGCTCCAAAGCTCGCCCTTCGAGTTCTTATAAGAAACGGTTTGCGAGAATTCGGTGAGTGCGGTGAGAAAATCGCGCCATTGGCGGGCGATTGCGGCGGCCAGGGCATTACACTCCTCCAGATCGAAAGTCGGCCAGACCGGAATCGTCTGCGGCTGCTTCCGCATCCGCTCAAGCCACAGGCGCTCGGCTGCCAGAATGTGCCCCATCAACTGCAGCGAGCGAGCGTCGGTTTCGTGGGCACGCATTCCGGCCAGAACTTCCTGATTCGCCCACTCGTTGTAGGCAAACTCGCGTCGCAGATAATTGGCAAGATCCACAAGCACCTCCCGGCCTGGTAAGAGCGATAGTCAAATTCTAATGCGATCATTCGCATGCCGTGTCGAATGTTGGCAGTATCCGGCTATTTTGCCCCCTTCGTGGACATTGCGGAATTTCTTTGCGTCCTTTGCCATTTAGGCTCCTGTGCTCGAAGACAAGGACAATACGCGAATTTTAAAGGTTGAACTTTCCCTCTCGCGAGGAAAGGTGGGGAAAAGTCATGTTCTGGAAAATGTTGTAATGATCCTTTCATAATCCGGTAATAAACTGAGCTTTCGATAGGTCAATCTGAAGGTGCGTGATTCGATTCGATGACTGGAAAAGGGTCAACATCACGACAGCATCATTCGCCAGAACCGTCTGGCTCTCGTTCAGCTCGGGCTGGACACAAGATTACTGAATTGAAGCCGGGCGCGGGTGACGATCTGTCGCGGCTGGCGTTAAAAGCGTGCCTGATCGCCCGTGACGCGGCCTTTAACGTGCGCGATCTGCTGACCAATTCGTCCCGCATGGCGTTTTTGGCGATCAAGGACTGCGAAAAAGAGCTCGACATCATCGAGCGGCAGATTGATGAGCGGCTTCCGGCAGCGATCACGCGCGTGGGCGAGGCGCGTGCGCGGCAACTGCTCTCGGCCCTGAAGTCCACAACAGATCTCGAGCGCATTGGCGACCTGGTGATGAGCGTGGCCCTTCGGGTACAGGCGAGGACAGAAAAGATTCCCGCGTCTGATGTGCGGCAACTGGTGGAGATGTCGGTCGTTTTGCATGACATGCTCGACCTGATCCACAAGGGTTTTTCGAAACTCGATCTGGAGTGTGCGCGTAAGGTGCTGCAGATGGATAAAGAAATCGATCGCATCTGCCACGGATTGTTCCAGAAACACCTGGCGGAGACGGTATCGCAGGGCGACACATCGCATTTTGAGCTTCTGCTGATGGCGCAGGCTTTGGAGCGCGCCGGAGACCATACGACTAATCTCGCCGAAGATCTCTACAGCCTCATCGAGGGCCGCAGTCTGCGGCATGTTCCCAAGAAAAAGGCGGCAAACTAAGCAAGAATCCGGGCCACCAACGCAGCCCTACAAATTCATCTTCCATTAACACGCGAGAAACATTCGCGCAACATTCTGCCAATACAGTTTGGAGATTGCTGGGTGCGTGACGCAGGTCCGCGAAGGTAAGCACCGGCAAAACTTGTTCATAGAAATGCACCTGCCATCCGAATCCTATAGCGAGAGCGCCAGCCCGAGCCGAAGTGTGCCGGTTCGGCCTGTGATTTTTGTCGTCGAAGACGAAGAGGATATCGCGCGCCTGATCTCGCACAATCTGCAGGGGGCCGGCTACGAAGTGCAAAGCTTTGTCAGTGCAGCCTCGGTCCTGACCGAGGCCGTGCGTGAGATGCCCGCGCTGTTTCTGCTCGACGTGATGCTGCCGGGGACGGACGGCTTTGAGCTGTGCCGCCATATCCGCCAGACGCCGGTGCTTTCGGCGACGCCCATCATTTTCCTGACCGCCAAAACCTCGGAGTCGGATCGTGTAAAAGGACTCGAACTGGGAGGCGACGACTACATCACCAAGCCGTTCAGCCCGCGCGAGCTCGTAGCGCGGGTGCGCAGTGTGCTTCGCGGATTGGGCACCGAGCGTGCTGCCAGCGAAGTGCTGCGACTGGGCGAGCTGGAAATCGATGTCTCTTCCATGACCGTGCAGGTGCAGGGACGCAACGTAATGACCACCGTGCGCGAATTCCGCCTGCTGGAATACCTGGCGGCGCATCGCGGCCGCGTTCTTACTCGCGATCAGTTGCTCGACGCGGTGTGGAAGGAAACTCCCTTTGTCACACCGCGATCGATCGACGTTTACATTCGCCGCTTGCGCGAGAAGATCGAACCCGACGCGCGTCATCCGCAATATTTGAAAACTTTACGCGGGATCGGCTACCGGTTCGAAGTCCCCAAATAATTTCGCAAAGACCGAGCCGCTTCCTGACGGATTCTCCCACGCCGTTTTCTGTGTTCCGATCTGTTGCGGCAAGGTTCTTTTGAAGCGACAACTCTTTCGATACCCGCCGCTTTTCCTCTGCGTCATTTATCCTGTCGTACATCCACTCTAATGTCTGCGAACAAGACCAAACTGCTATGGAAAGCCGATGACCAGCAGGCTCGTCTGGCGGAGTTGACCGCGCCGTCTGGCGAACCGGCGAAAGATTTTCCGCTGCGGCGCGATGTGCGCTCATTGGGCGCCGTGTTGGGAGAAGTGTTGCTGGAGCAGGGTGGGCAGGAATTGTTCGATTCCGTTGAGCAACTGCGCCGATTACTCATCGAACACCGGGAGGTGGTGCGCCGAAATCCTGGAACCTCGGATGCCGAACTGATGGTGAAAGCGCAGAAAATCATAGCGGCCATGGATCTGACTCGCGCCTATCAGGTCACCAAGGCGTTCGCGATTTATTTCGAGCTTACGAATCTCGCAGAGACCAACCATCGCAAACGCCGCCGGCGAGCGGGCAAACTCGAACGCGAGCGCACTACACAACCGGGATCGTTTCATGGAACTCTCGAGCGCATGAAGCGCGACGGAGTTTCGGCGGAGGCCGTGCTCGAAGCTTTGGGCCAGATCGTCATCACTCCGGTTTTTACCGCGCACCCGACCGAAGTCGCGCGGCAGACGGTGCTCTTGAAACGGCATCGTATTGCGCAGCAACTGGAACGGCTCGATCATCTGCCATTAACGGCTGAAGAAGCGGAAGAGTGTGAAAATCGTATTCGCGCCGAGGTAACTTCCCTGTGGCAAACCGATGAAGTTCGCACGGCGAAGCCGACGGTCAACGACGAAATTCGCATGGGACTGCGCTACTTTCGGCTTTCGCTGTTTGACACGCTGCCCAACATCTACGCGGAAATTGCGGAATCGTTTCGTGAGATCTATGGTGTCGAGCCGCAGGAGTCCGCGCTGCCTGACCTGCTCACGTTCGGATCGTGGATTGGTGGAGACCGCGACGGCAATCCCCTGGTGAAGCCGGAATGCATTCAGGATGCACTCGCGATGGCGCGCGAGTTAATCCTGCGGGAGTACATGCGCGATGTCGAGGCGCTGAGCGACCGATTGAGTTCCTCGCGGCGGCAAACAGATTTTTCCTCCGAGATGCTTTCCCGCCTCGCACATTATGAGGCGACCATTCCCGGTGTTCATTTGGCGTGGGGTGCGCATAACACGACCGAGAGCTATCGCCGGTTCTTGTCCTACATATTTCATCGGCTGTGGCAGAGCCGTGAAGCCCCAGGCACTGCTGCGGCATATGGCTCGCCCGCGGAGTTCACGCACGACCTGCGCATGATTCGGAACAGCCTCGAGGCCGATCGTGGACAAAGGCTGGCGCGGACCTACCTCGATTCGCTGCTGCGCAAGGTGCGTACGTTTGGATTCCACCTGCACACGCTAGACATCCGGCAGCACGCTCGCATACACGCGCAAGTCATTAGTGAACTTCGGAAGTATGAAAAAGGCGAGGCGATATCAGCAGAAGGAGAAGAGCTGAGACAGACGTTTCGCATGATTGCGAAGCTTAAACAGAACTATCCGCCGTCGTCGATTCAAAACTACGTCATCAGCGGAGCGGAGTCACCTGACGATGTGTTGAATATGGTTCGTCTGGCGCACGCGGCGGGCGTGAATGTGGCGGGATCTGGGAACGATCCCGGTTTGATGCCTGTGCCACTGTTTGAATCGATCGAATCGCTACGCCGCGCTGCCGATGTTATGCGGCGGGTCTGGAGCAACCGCGAGTACCAGATTTTGCTCGACTCCTGGGGGCGCTGGCAGGAAGTGATGCTGGGATACTCCGATTCCAACAAAGATGGAGGCATGCTCACCAGCACATGGGAACTATATAAGGCGCACCGCAAATTGCACCACGCCGCCGCGGAACACGCGTTGAAGCTGCGGCTGTTTCACGGACGCGGAGGCACCGTGGGCCGCGGCGGCGGGCCCACTCATTCCGCGATCCTGGCGCAGCCCGAGGGATGTTTTTCGGGCCAGATTCGCATCACCGAGCAGGGCGAAGTCCTCAACTGGAAATATGCGGATGCGGTGCTGGCGGAATGGAATCTGGAGCTGATGATGGCAGCGAGCCTGGAAGCTGTGACCCGCAAAGAGAACGGGCGCGATTCACAGCGAACCAACTGGGAAGAAGCAATGGAAGAAATGTCGGAGGACGCGTATCGCTTCTACCGGCGAGAAATCGCGGAGAATCCCGAGGTGCTCGAATATTTCGAGCAGGCGACTCCAGTCAACGAACTGGACGCGGCACGCATCGGTTCGCGCCCGGCGCGGCGCAGCAAGAGCCGCAAACTCGACGATCTGCGCGCCATCCCGTGGGTGTTTGGCTGGATGCAAAGCCGGCATGCCGTGCCCGCTTGGTTTGGAGTGGGTCGGGCGCTGGAACGATTTGCCAGGAGGAATCCTGCGCAAGAGCAACTGCTGCGCCATATGGCGCGTGGCTTCCCGCTTTTTGCCGATCTGCTGCGCAACGTGGAACTGGGCATGGCGAAAGCCGATCTCGACATCGCGCGGCTTTATTCCGGGCTGGTGAAAAACGCCGCGCTCGGAAGACGAGTTTTTGCCTTGCTGGAAGATGAATTTCTCCGCTCGCGGCGCATGCTGCTGCGCGTGACCGGGCAACGCGAACTGCTGGCGCGCAATCGCGTGCTGGCGCGGTCAATTCGATTACGAAATCCGTATGTCGATCCCATGAGCCTGATTCAGGTCGAGTTGCTGCGGCGCAAGCACGATGGGGACGCCGGAGATCTGGAATACCCCTTGAGCGCGACCATCAACGGCATCGCGGCCGGCCTGCATAATACGGGATAGTTTTGCCAATTTCAGCTGGTTGCTTACTTCGCGCGTCTACATTCGTCTGTAGTATGGTGTTGAGAGGATGAAGTGTGCCGTCCATGGAACTTCCCTGATGTGCCATGCGTAGTTTCCGTTGTTCGTTCTGCCAAAAGTTCACGCCATGATTGTTTTCCAAAGAGGATCTATGCATAACGCGCGGTGCATCGCCGTATCGGTATTTATTTTGGGCGCAATGCTGTTTGCCCAGGAAAACTCCGTCCCAGCTATGCCCGAAAATTATGAGGGCGGCCGGGCATCGTCGCAGGACTCCGAGCCGAAACTGCAGCATTTCGATCCCACCATAATCGAGAAGAATCTCAACCCGTGCGACGACTTTTACAAATATTCGTGCAGCCGATGGATGAGCGCAAATCCGATTCCGGCCAATGAGGTCGTGTGGGGTACAGGCAGCGATCTGCAGTTGTGGAATGAAAATCTGCTGCGCGAAATTATGGAAGCTGCCAGCAGAACTGATCCGGGTCGCACCGCGGTCAATCAGAAGATCGGCGATTATTGGGCGGCTTGCATGGATGAAAGCGGCATCGAAGCGGCCGGACTCAAGCCGCTGACGCCGGAACTGGAGCGCATCGCCGCGTTGAAGTCGAAGAAAGATCTGACGGTCGAGATTGCGCACGTGCACCACTTGTTTCCCGGCGCATGGGAGGGTGGCGACAATCAGAGTGCCGCGCCATTTTTCGGATTCACAGGCCAACAGGATTATGACGACGCGTCGAAGGTGGTGGCGCAGATCGATCAGGGAGGGCTGGCTCTTCCCAATCGTGACTATTATTTGAAGACCGACGACAAGTCCAAGGAGATTCTTGAGAAGTATCGCTCGCACGTGCAGAAAATGCTCGCGCTGACCGGAGAATCGGGGACGCAGGCTGCCGCCGACGCCAACGCTGTAATCGAGATCGAGACCGCGTTGGCACAGGCACAAATGGACAACGTCAAACGCCGCGATCCGAAAAACATCAACAACAAGATGAGTCTGGCCGAGGTTCGGCTCGTGGCTCCGGCGATCGATTGGAGCGCATATCTGAAAGCCGTGAATGCGCCGGCCAGCGAGCATTACATTGTGACTTCTCCCGATTTTTTCCGCGCTGAGAGCAAACTCATCGAGGACCAACCACTGGAGCATTGGCAGGCTTATTTGCGCTGGTGGGTGGTGCATCGTTCCGCGCCCTTTCTGACCAAGCCGCTCGTCGATGAGAACTTTGATTTTTTTTATCGCACGCTGGCAGGCCAGCAAGAAAATCAGCCACGCTGGCGTCGATGCGTTCACAATGCAGACCGCGACCTGGGCGAGGCTTTGGGACAGGCCTATGTGGCTCGCGCATTTCCGCCGCAGAGCAAGACCCGCATGGTGCAGTTGGTGCACGCGATCGAGTCAGCCCTTGCCTCGGATATCCAGAGCCTCAATTGGATGTCGGCCGCGACCAAACAGCAAGCCCTTGTCAAGCTGAAGGGAATTGAAGAGAAGATCGGCTATCCGGCGCACTGGCGCGATTATTCCAGCGTCGAAATTACACGCGATAGTTATCTGACCAACGTCGAGCACGCATCCTCATTCGAATTTGAGCGCTGGGTAGCGAAGATCGGCAAGCCAGTCGATCGCGGGGAGTGGACAATGACTCCCCCGACGATCAACGCCTATTACGATCCGCAACTGAATACCATCAATTTTCCGGCAGGCATCCTGCAGCCGCCATACTTCGATCCCACGCAGGATGATGCCGTCAACTACGGCGCGATCGGCATGATCATCGGCCACGAGATTATTCATGGCTTTGACGACGAAGGGCGCAAGTTCGACGCGCAAGGAAATCTGCGCGACTGGTGGACGGCAGAAGACGCCAAACAGTACGAGCAGCGTGGCAAATGCATTTCCGACGAGTACACGCAAGAGGTTCCCGAGGCCGGGCCCGGAGTCAAACAGAACGGCCTGCTCACGCAGGGCGAGGATACGGCCGACAACGGCGGCATTCATCTGGCATTGAATGCGCTTGAGGCCACCTTGAAGCAGCAGGGCAAATCGCTCGATGACAAAGCGGAAAATGGCTGGACGTATCGGCAGGAATTCTTCCTGTCGAACGCCTACTCGTGGTGCGCGAACATCCGTCCCGAGATCGCGCGCATGGCGGTAACGACAGATCCGCACTCGCTGCCGACATTCCGCATCGACAACGTAATGGGAAACATGTCCGAGTTCGATCAGGCCTTTGGCTGCAAGGCGGGTCAACGCATGGTACACGCGAATGCTTGCCGGGTGTGGTGATCGGCGGTACCCGGCTTTCTGCGGAGTCAACCCGAGGGTTTTTGCCAGTGGGCCGAGGGATCTCCCGGAAAGAAGGCCTTGGGGAACCAGAAATTCCTCGCTCCGCCTGAAAGACGGCTGCGCTCGGAATGACGCCATCACAACATGACGATTGACATCCAAAGTGAGCCAATGCCACGCGCGCGGAATTCCGCCTTCCTATTTCCCTGTGTAGCTCACGCGCCAGATCGAATTCGATCCGTCGTCGCTCACCAGCAGCGAACCGTCCGGAGCGGTCGTGATTCCGACCGGACGCCCCCAGACATCGCCATTGGGAAGCACGAAGCCCGTGAGAAAATCCTGATACTCGCCACTCGCATGACCAGACTGATGCAATGGCACGCGAATCACTTCATAGCCCGCACGCACAGACCTGTTCCACGATCCGTGCTCTGACGCGAAAATATCACCTTTATATTCGGCGGGAAATTTGCCGGCTTCGTAAAAAAGAAATTCGAGCGAAGCATTATGCGGCTGCAAAAGCACATCGGGAACGATTGCCTTATCCTTCAGTTCCGGATGTTTGCCCGAGTGTCGCGGATCCTGGTGCGGCCCGATGTACCACCACGGCCAACCATAGAATCCTCCCTCCTGCACGTGCGTGATGTAGTCCGGCACGAGATTGTCGCCGAGCGCGTCCCGCTCATTCACTGAGCACCAAAGCTCGCCCGTGTCGGGGCTGACTTTAATTCCGCCACCAGCATTGCGAATTCCGTACGCATAGACGCTCAGCACGCAATTAGCCGGATCGCACACCAGAATATCAGCGCGATTTTTTTCCCCCGGATGCGTGTCGGTGTCATCCACATTGGAGGCCGAGCCAACGGCAACGAACATCCTCTTTCCATCGGGTGAAAACTCGACGGCGCGAGTCCAATGTCCACCCCCCGCGGGAAGATGGGCAATGTGTTGCGAAGGCCCGCTCGCCTTGAGGTCGCCATTGTGATAGGGAAAGCGAACGACTTCATTCTCGTTGCCGATGTACACCCACTGCGGGTCCGGCCCGGGCGGATAAAACGCAATGCCATAAGGTTTATACAATCCGCTGGCAAATACCGCGGTCTGTTCGGGCTTGCCGTCGTCGGTCATTCCGCGAAAGACCATAATTCGTCCCGGGTCGCTCTCCGCGAGAAAAATGTCGCCATTCGGCGCGGTTCGCATCCAGCGCGGATTCTCGAGGCCTGCGGCATACAGTTCGACTTTGAATCCAGTGGGTGCGACTGGCCATGCACTCTCCGGCCGCGCTACCAGTTGCGGTCCGTTTTCCGCCGATGAAGTTGCGTATGGTTTCGGCAGATCGTTAACCGTGATCTTGTGCGTCGCTCCCGGAGATTCGTAGCGGAAATCGGTAAATGGCGGTGTCGGCGGTGGGGCTTTTATCGTCGATTTCATCGCTGTTGGTTCGGCAGGCGGAAGACCGCTGCCCATCGCGTTGCCCGGCCCCATCGTCGCGACGTAGCTGACGATTTCCCAACGCTGCTTCTCCGGCAAAGCCGCCCACGAAGGCATGCCATTGTCTTTATCGCCCTGGGTGATGAACCAGAAGACTTCACCAGGCGCGACGCCTTCCATCTTTCCATCGATAAGCGAAGGGACATTGCCGGTTCCCTGTCCTGATCTGCCATGGCAGGACAGACAGTTCCGTGCGTAGAGAGACTTGCCCGCGGTAACTGCATCAGCCTGACCCACATAAGGATTCTTTACTGCTTTGGCGGAATCGGGTGCGTTGTGGAAGTTCTTGTTATCCGCGTGAAGACTTGCAGTCAGGAGAAAAACGAACATGACTACGGGGATACGGCGGCGTACATTCCAACACATAGTCGATCCTTTCGCTCAATTGCCCGATTAGATTATGCGCGTAACAATAAGGATGGATTGAAAATTCGTTGTGCCTCTTGAACTGGCAGACCCTGCGCGGAGGCATCTTCATCTAAAATCGGATTACGCCTGCTGCGATGCGCGTTTCAGCGCACGTTGCAGTGTCTGGTCGAGAGCGGATTTCGCGGACTCATACTCCTGCTGCGAGATTCGCCCTTGCTTGTGATCCACTTCCAGTTGGAAAAGTTCTTCCTTCAATCCCTGCAACAGCATGCTGGAGGACGACGAACCTGCAGCGGGCGAACCTGCAGCGGGCGAACCTGAAAGTTGCGTTCGTCCATCTTTGCGACGGCCGTTGCCCGCAGCGTCGCGCGCCACGCCGACCTCCACAGCCTCATAGTCGCTTTCCAGGTCCAGTTCATCGGCGACCGGCGCCTTGGGTCGAACCGGGGCGCGGCGTGCAGCCTGCTGACGCGACGCAACAAAAATTCCACCGCTGGCCAGCGCCACCGCGAATCCACCGAAGATCCACCATTGATATTTCTGCAGCGGCGGCGCAGCGTCGATCGGAGGCCCGAGCCCGCCGCCGGGACGGTTCTCATTCGCCTGCGCTTGCGAACCGCCTTCGCCCGGTTCGCCCGCATTTTCCTGGCGGGTCTGCAGTGTGCCTTCGCCGGAGATCTTGAACGCCAGCGACTGCCCCAACTTGGCCCCGGATGCGACTTGCACATTCCCGTCAGGCTGCTGGGGATCGTTCATCGACTGGTAATTCGTGCCCGGAGCAGCCGAGAACTGCATGGCCTTCGGCAGAATCGCGACAAAATGCTGCAGCGGATAAACGCTTCTGGGATCAATGTTCGCGCTGCCCGTGTAGGGAAGCTGATACGCAACCTGAAACTGCGTCGTACCCGGACGCAGCGGAAAAAGAAATGCATAGCGCGTCTTCTTGTCATCCTCGGGCACGGGTGCGGACTTGATCGGCTGGCCGTTCTCGGTCATCGCCTCGGCCTCGATGATCTGCGCCCCTTCCGGAACATAGAACTCGAGATTGTGCTCATTCATCTGCGTACGCGGCGGCTTCGAAGTATTCTGCACGGCGAAAGCGCGCATTACCTCCAGCTGTCCCTGCTCCGCCTGGATCCGCATGATGTCGGCCACAACATTGATGCCGTCAATTTTCTTCCCTGCGTCGTAAACCTCGACTTCCACCGACGTCGTTCCCGGAGGAGCCATGCGGTGATAAGTAACGTCTTGATGGATCACGCGCACCAGGTGTGGCGATTGCGCGTTGTCGAGCTTGAAACTGAAATTTCCTTTCGCATCCGCCTTGGTGTGGCCGGACTCTTCCATTCCCTGACCAAGGCTGAGAAGAACAACTTCATCGCCGGCGCCCGGCTTGCCGGTCGTCGCGTTCTTTACCGTGCCCGTAAGAGTCTGCGCAGCGGCGAACGTGGAAACGAAGAGGATGGCGAACACCGTTCCCATTCGAATAATGCGATTTGTTTGAAGCAAATTTTTCATTTTGTCTTCTTAGACATAGCCGCCGCTTCCAGTCGGGCGATCTCAGCCAGCAGCATGGCGGCTTCGTCTTGCAGCGACGATTTCAGCGACTGATAATCCACGTCCGGCACCTTGCCGGCTTTGTACTCGAAATTCAAATCGCGCAGATTTTCATAGACGACGTCTTTGCGCTCGCGCAAGTAGGCTGCTCGCGTCTTCTTCGGACCGACGTAGACTTCTTCCGGTAAATAAAAGATGTACAGAAGCGCCGCAGCGGTGATCACGAGCGCGCATAGCCCCGCGATGTTCATAGTTCAGTCTCCTTGCGCGCCTGCTCGCGGAACTGATCCAGTTCGGCCCCGGCTGCTGGATGGATCCCGTCGGCAATCGCCGGCTCAGGACGATTTTTCCATGCCCGCACCACGAATACGACCAGGGCGAATCCCGCGACCAGCACCACAACTGGCATGATCCACGCCGCACGGTCGAAACCGGCGGTCGTAGGCGCAGCCAGCACTGTAGGCCCATATTTCTGAACAAAAGCCTGCTGCACCAGGCTGTCGCTGTCACCGCGGCTCACGGCGGCCATCAATTCGTTGCGCATGCCGTCGGAGTCCGGACAGCCGACGTGATTGCACTCCAGCAGAATCTGTCCACAACTGCAGATGCACATCAGCCCATGGCCAAGTTCGTTGAAGCGCGAAGCCGGATCGCCCGCGCCCGCGAGCCCCACAATCGCCACGCACAGCAAAATGCACTGCACAACGCGAAAACGTATGTTGCCGATGCCGGCCAGCATGTACTCTAATCTCCCGTTGCCACCGGGGCTGCGTGCTCCACCAATCTCGGAGCCGGAACCCGAACTGCGGCCTGCGCATTCGGCACCAGCGCCAGCGCCGTGCCGCCGAGAATAATCCAAACGCCCAGCCAGATCCACATCACCAGCGGATTCAAATGCGCCTTGAGAATGGGATGGCCGTTATCCTGATTGATCCCCTCGTAGACCAGATAGAGATCCTCGCTCAGCGAGGAGCGAACGAATGGCAGCGTCGAAGTCTGCTGGCTCGCCTTGTAGAAGCGGCGCTCGGGCGTGAGCGTATCGATCTGCTTGCCGTTCTTGTAGACATCGAGCACGGCCCATTGCGTGTAGTAGTTGGGATACTCCTCATCCGTGTAGGATCGGCAGACCAGCGTGTAGGGACCGATCGTCATCTTGTCGCCGTAGTTCATCTCCATCTCTTTGTCCTGATTGAACGCGGCTCCGGCGAATCCGATGATGACGACCACCACTCCAAAGTGCACGATGTATCCGCCGTAACGGCGCGTGTTGCGGTGCGTGAGCTGCACCATCGAGGCGAACAGGCCCTGTCCGGTTTTTTCGGAAATCACGCGCCCGCCGCGATAAAACTCGCTGGCCACGGTGAGCGTGACGAGAACGGCAAGGCCAATCGCCATCAGGGAATAGAAATAAGAAATGTCCTGCCACGGCCGCAGACCGAACGGAGATCCCCAACTCGCGGGCGTGATCATCAGAAACGCCATAACGGCGACAGCGCCGAGCGTCGGCCACGCGAAGTTTCTCTTCAGACTTTCGAACGAGGTCTTGCGCCACGCCAGCAGCGGACCGACTGCCGTGAGGATCAACAGAAGCAGTGCAACCGGAATCGCCACGCGGTTATAAAACGGCGCGCCGACCGTGACTTTATTTCCTTGCACTAGCTCTGAAATCTTCGGGAACCACGTCCCCCACAGTACGTCGAGAGTGAGCAGCAGGAAAAGAAGATTGTTGAAGAGGAAACTCGATTCGCGCGAGACGATCGCTTCCAGCTTGTGCTCGCTGCGCAGATGATCCTTGTTCTTCACGAAGAAGAAAATGAATACCGCGAACGTAATTGCCAGAAAATAGGCGAACCAACTCCCAATCGACGACTGGGCGAACGCGTGCACTGAGCTGATGATGCCGCTGCGCGTGAGGAACGTCCCCAGAATCGCCAGCCAGAATGTGGCAAAAACCAGCCACACGTTCCAGACTTTCAGCATGCCGCGTTTTTCCTGCATCATCACCGAATGCAGAAACGCCGTGCCCACCAGCCACGGCATGAGCGAAGCATTTTCCACCGGATCCCATCCCCAATACCCGCCCCAGCCCAGAACGGAGTACGCCCAATGCGCTCCCAGAAAAATTCCGCAGGTCAGAAAGCCCCACGTGACCATCGTCCAGCGGCGGGTGATGTGAATCCATTTTTCGCCCGGATACTTCATGATCAGCGCGCCCAGCGCAAAGGCAAACGGCACAGTGAATCCGACATAGCCGAGATAAAGCATGGGCGGGTGAATCACCATCTCGGGATATTGCAAGAGCGGATTCAGCCCGCTGCCGTCAGGCCTCAGCGGACCTTCGAGCAGGCCAAAAGGATTTGCGGCAAAATTCACCAGTGCGAGGAAGAATACCTGCACTCCCGCCACGACAACCGAGGCATACGCGAACAGCCGCGGATCCGTCTTGTACCGAAGCCGCAGAACGAATCCGTAGCCGCTGAGCAGCAGTGCCCAGAACAGCAGCGAGCCTTCCTGTCCCGACCACAGAACAGCGAACTTGTAGGGACTGGGAAGGTCGCGATTGCTGTGATGAAAGATGTAGGCGATGGTGAAGTCGTCACGAAAAGCCGCAACGACCAGTGCCACGGCTGCGAGCGCGACCGCGCCGAAGATCGCCACGCCGGCGCGACGCGCGGTCTCGCCAAGGCGGGCGGCACTCTCGCCGCGCGCAACCAGCGCGACCAGGCCCACAGCAAACGAGTACACGCTCAACGCGAAGGCGAGGTATAGGGCAAAATTACCGATGAATGCCATGTGGGGGAACCCCGCGGGTTATTTTTTCAGAAATCCACGGGTACAGGCAAATCTCTACAAGCCATCAAAGCAGACGCACAGACCCTTCGGAAGATGCCACGGGGGCATTCTTCCCCATCCCGCAGATTGTCTAGTCCCGGGAACGACGGGAGGCTCTCAACACCAGATCCATTCCGCGCCCCTTTTCCCGAGCGCCAGCTTACCCATTTACGGCTTACCCGTTTACAGCGGGGCAGACCCACGCGGAGTCCTTACAGGTTGCGCATTCTCGTCAGGCACTGTGCTGACGATAGCGCTGTCGCACTTCCCGCTCTGCCGTAAGCCAATCCTCGTTTTCATGCCCCGGCTCGAAGCCACGGCGTTCCGAAAGCAGGTAGGCAAGCTGCCGGATTTCGTCTTCAAGATTGATGGGAACAACGGTGCCGCGGCCTTCCCCGCGCACGGCCTCCAGCTTCGGAGCAGTCGCTTTCACGTTTTTGGTCTTCTTCGTGTCTGCCTTGGCCGCGGACTCCGCCGTTGGGTTGGATTCTGCACTGGCCGTCACCGGCAATGCCTCTGTAGCTCGCGAATTAGATTGCGACTCCTGGGCCCCAGCACCGGAAGTCTCTTTTGCGCCATTGGTTTTGGGAAACTTTGATCTCGCCATAGGGAACCTACTCCTTTGCCGCTTAAGGCAATATGATTGAAGTGTCGGTAAATGAATGAAATACGCCACCTGAAAACGTCGGGGTCATCATGCGGCACAAATCTGCAGAGATTGTATTCAACTATAGGCCTAATCTCCCTGTGAATGCGAGCCATTCACCAGAAAAAATTTGTAAAACTGGCTGCACAGTACCCAAAAAAGGAACCAATGACGGCAATGATCCAGCAACAGTCTCTTGGGATTCCGTCCTCACGGCTTGATCGGCGGACTTCTGCGGCCGCGGCCCTTGCTTGTAACACCTCTCTGAAAACGAAGTGGGACGAATTATCAAGTGCAGCTCTTGATCTAAGGTGTTTATAGACCATTGCTGAGACCACCCACGAACGCAATCTTGTTATAATCAACTTCTGCCGCATGGCGCTATCGTCTAGGGGTTAGGACGGAAGATTCTCAATCTTCAAACCCGGGTTCGATTCCCGGTAGCGCTACCAACACTTTTCCATCCTGCTGATTCGTAACGCTTTCCCTTGACGTTATTGCGTTCCCGTGCGTACCTTGCCCGAAGTGCCGATCAAGATTGGACAGATTGAAGCGATTTTTCGCTACCCAGTAAAATCCATGCGCGGCGAGTCGCTGGACGACGCGGCGCTGGGCTGGCACGGTCTTGATGGCGATAGGCGACTCGCTTTTCGTCGGCTCGACGAGCGCGGCGGATTCCCTTGGCTCACTGCAAGCAAGCTCCCCGACCTCATCCTCTTCACTCCGCTGCGCGGTAATGGCGCAGACGGCGGCTCGTTGCCAACATGCGTTCGTACACCAGACGGGGAAGAACTACCCGTCTTTGGAGAGGCTCTATCCGCAGAGGTGGGTAGGCGCTGCGGTCGCCGCGTAGAGATGATGCAATTGAAGCACGGTATTTTCGACGACGCGAGCGTGTCCGTGATTACCTCTGATACCGTTCGCGAGGTCTGCCGACTCGCTGGGAGAGACGCGGATGTCCGACGATTTCGTCCGAATATCGTTGTCCGATCCATGCGTGCCGTTCCTTTTGAGGAAGACGACTGGGTCGGCGGCGTGCTCACTTTCGGCGACGGAGACGATGCACCCGCCGTCGTCGTAACGATGCGAGACGTTCGCTGCGCGATGGTGAACATCGACCCTGACGACGGGAGCCTTGCACCCGAAGTGCTGAAGGCGACGTTTGCTGCCAATGAGAACAATGCGGGGATATACGGTACGGTCACGGGCATTGGGCGACTGGCTGTCGGACAGACCGTCGTTCTTCACCCGTCCCAAATTCCCTAGCGCAAGTCGCACCGCTCTTGATGGCAAAGTTCGCACTGACAAAACGACATGGCGACTGCGAAGAGATCGCCAACCCGTCCACCGCCTACGGTCGGCGACGGCGCAACTGGATTGACGCCCACGGCTCCGTCTCTGCCGGACAAGTTGTGGATGCTTCATGTGGGAACATACACTGCATCACGCTTCGGCACGCTTATCTCCGTCCAAAGGTCGAGCAGCCGGGCAAGTACCGCAAGATCGCGGATCGCGTCCAAAGGCTCAAAGTCGGTCAGGACTTTGTGGTTCGCGACGTCGGCACCGACGAGCGGAGCCGCAACCGATTTCGTTCAGGCTTGCGAGCCGCTGCGCCGCTGGACAGGTTCACGGCGCGAGGGCAGCCGGATGGCAGCATGCGGATCACGAAGGTCGGGGAATGGCGAGGCTTTTCAGTCTAGCGCGGACTTCGAGCAGCGAGAGGGTGCGAGATTTTGAACTACGTTGAACCGTTGAACTACATTTCGCAAAAACCCGCGTAAAAAAGTCCCATCAATGAAGAGATTTTGGATTTGCAATTTTCTCTGAAAACCCTTGACTGGTGGGGATTTCCGCATGATTATAGGCGAATCCGGGTTGTGGCGAGAAGAGATTCCCGGTAGCGCTACCAACACTTTTCCATCCCGTTGATTCGTAACGCTTTCCTGAATTCTCCCTCGCCCGGTGAACGACAGTTGAACTACATCGGCGCAAAGCTGGAACTTATGTCCTCTTGAGATTGCCATATGCGGTTATACAGATGGCATCGCAAGAGCAGCTCCTGGTGCTTGCCGTTGTCGACAACCGCGCCTTCGTGCACCACAATAATTCTGTCGGCCCACAAAGATGGTTGCGGGACGGTGCGAAATAACAACGAGGGTCCGGGCTTTCCGAAATGTATTGAGTCCCTGCAGCAAGGCGGCAGCGGTGGGTTCGTCGAGGGCGCTGGTGATCTCGTCCAAAATCAGAATGCTTGGGCTCTGCAACAAAGTACGAGCTAATGCTACTCTCTTTTTCTCACCACCGGAGGGACGATTGCCAAGCGGCCCGAGCGGTTCATCGAGCCCTCCCGGGACTTTTGCGAGCACGCGATCGAGTTGGGTTAGAGCGGCTATGCTGATGAGATCTTCTTCCGTGGCGCGCGGATTGCCGCAAAGAAGATTCTCCCGGATACTTTCATCGAAAAGAATAGGCTCCTGCGGAACCAACGTGACGACCGAGCGGACATTACGCCGGCTAGCCCTTCGAATGTCCTGGCCGTCCACTAGAATGTGCCCCGATTCGGGCTCGCAGAGCCGCGTGGCAAGAAGCCCGATGGTACTTTTTCCGGAGCCGCTTGGGATTCGACGGTCAACTTCGTTGGCTGTAAATTGCCTAACGAGTCGACTAAGAGCAGTTGGGTTATGAGGGCGACGCCCTCCAGAGCGCGTTCATTGTTAGGATCGTCATCGGGCAGAGAATTGAGAAACTTTTTGAGATTGCGCTGGCGATGCACCGGCTTCACAAAAACCCGGCTGACTCTTCGATACTCAGCCGCGTCATCGTGCTCGCGAGGCAAGAACCATGCCACTTCCACCCACCCGCTGTTCTTGCCAAACACATCGGGGAACGACTGCTGGGATACGACAGCCGGGTAGTTTTCCGGGAGTGTTCTTATTTCCGCTTCTGTCAGAGCGATCTTCCGAATCAGACGCCCAATCAGATCGTGAACCATTTTTCTTCTTTCACCCAGAGCCTTTTCATCGTCGGGGAGAAAACCGACGGATAGTTCGTCATAAGCCGCCCATAGATCGTTCTGCATCATGGCTCGTGCCGCTGCCGGCCGGGGAGAGTTCTCGTCAAGTGCAGATCTCAGAGCGTCTGCAAGTTGCGCGTATGCCGGATCACGCAAGACCAGCATGCTCCCGAAGCCGATGGAGAAAGTCGGATACATCGGGTCGATGGCGTGATCGCCGATTTCGTCCCGTTGCAAGACGTTCTTGCTGATCGGAATATCCTGCCCCACGTTGGCAAAAGGCGCACCTTGCGGAAAGTCGGCGGAGAGGCGCACATCCAGACGCCGCGAAAACAAAAAGAAGAAGATCTTGTTTCACGGATCGTCCGCCCGTGTGGAATAGATAAGCGCGGGCGCATCAGGCAGTGTCACACGTGGCAAGTCGGATGATGCCCTTTGCCCGTGCAAAGGACCAGCAAAAACCGACAAAACAACCACGATAAAACAGCAACTTCCCCAAGTGTGCATACGAATAGACAGTATGCCAAAACTAGTTGACGAAATCAGTCCATGTCACAACTGAGCCGAGGGAATTGTTTTGCCGCGCCGTAGATGATTGCAGGGGCGATGCTTCGAGCGGTCCGCCAGATACCGATCTGTCACTTTGCCTCAGCAGAAAACGCCAGCAGTACGTTGCCCGCCATCGCGTTGGTATAGCCGGTATTCACATAAACCATTCCATTTACGACGGCCGGACCCGCGCCGTTGAGCGAACCGCCGTGCGCTTGCATGCCATTGGTCGTAGAGAATTGCTGCGCGGTATCAAAATCCCAGAGCACAGTTCCATCGCGCGTATCGTAGGCACGAAGGTGGCCATCCATCGAGCCCGAGAATACTACTCCGGGAATCAACGTGGGCGGCGCCATTTGGGCAGGGCTGCATCCGAACTGCCCAGCGCAGGCTGGTTTCGGCGGATCTACATGCCACGATGATCTGCCGGTGTGGAGGTCAAGCGCGAACATCCCGCCTCCTACCAGAGGATTATCGAAATCAAAATCGGAAACAGGAAAATACGCAAACCCGTTATCGGCCGCGCCGCCCCATTCGATTCCGCCCAACGGGCCGCCGCGTCCGATGCGGCTCTTCCACAGCAACTTGCCTTTCCGGTCCGGATCCAGCGCGTACACCAGGCCAGATTTTTGCGCTACCAAAAGAATATCGCCGCGCCCTGCGAGCCTGGTCAGTATGGGTGGAGCGCCAAAATCGTAGTCGTCGCCATGATTCTCAGGACAATTGTCTTTTTTTTCGGCGACGCAGCCGCTATTCCACACGTCTTTCGGAGTGAACTGATGCGACCATAATTTTTTCCCGGTTCTTATATCGAACGCAACGACCGCGTCCGACATTTCGGTCGGCGGATCGGAATAATTATTTCCGGTGGCGACATAAATCGCATTTTGCTTCAAATCTGCCGTTGGCGCGGACCACACCGCCGCGCCCGATGGCCCGAAATACTGCACTCCTTGCGGGCTCTTGCGCGTGGGATGAGGCGCGTCCGCAATGGTATAAGCCTTCCAGATTTGCTTGCCCGTAGCAGCATCCAGCGCGACCACACTGCCGCGAAAAGTGCAGCATGGATATGACGGATCGGCCGACGCGCCTTCTTCGCCAGAAGACATGGGAACATACAGACGCGATCCGACCAGCAGTGGCGAGCCAGTAATTCTCGCTGCCGCGTGAGATTCGGGATGAGCTTTCCATACGATCGATCCATCCGCAGCTTTGACCGCGTAAATGAATCCGTTGGTGTCACCGAAGAAAGCAGTGCTTCCTTTGTTGCCAATCGAAATCGCGGTTTTCACCGTGGCGGAAGCTTTATAAATCCACCACAGGCAACCGGTCGCCGAATCGAGCGCGTACACGGTGCCGTCTTCGCTTCCGACAAAAAGCTTTCCGGCATAGGAGGTGGGTTGGCCGTATGTCGCGGACGCGCCGGGAAACCCGAACGCCCATTTCAATTTCAGATTCTTCACCGAATCCCGATCCAGACCAGCAGCGATGGCAGTCTGGAATCGCCGATTCCTGCCATCGCTTCCCCAACCTGACCACGCGGGAAGATTGGCAGGCGGATCAAGGTCGCGTGCGCAATAACCGGTCGCGATCTCCCTCGCACTTTGCGGCGCAGCCAAATATGTAGCGATCGCGTCTTTTTTTGCTTTGGAAAGACGTTTTCCCTCCCATTTCATTCGGCCCGACTCAAGCGTCGCTAGGATCGAATCTTTGCTCATCTGATGAAGAGCGTCGGGTTCGGGCGCGCGCATGTCATTATTTTTTGTGTGACAGCCTGCGCACTGCTGTGTGAACAGCGCCGCTCCATCGGGCGGCGGAGCCTGCTTGCGGGAGCAGCCTTGTGACAGCAACATCGCCACAAGAGCAGAGGTGAGCGCCAGAGTTAAGCGAGTCGCCCCGCGGGCTCTGACCCAGTGCAACGAGGGCCGAAGCAGCCGACTCGACACGCTGCAAAATTTGTAAAAGTTTAGGTGCATCCTGGAGCACGACCTCATGCCTTACGGGACGTCTTCCTTCCTTAGATGATGTAGTCCACAGAAGCGCTCGCCATCGCGCGTAGAGAAGAGTAAAGATTTCTCAAGTATGTGATTGGACTGCAGGCTTGAGAATTCGTTGACTACGACCGCTCGAGTCCGGCCGGCGCGCGTCGAACTGTCCCGCTCCAGTAACGCACGTAGGGAAGGAATATTTGCACCGTATCAGGCAACTTTGTTCCCCGGCAGTTTCTCCAACCCGCGTCGAGGTGCAAAATTGTTCAGGGCAAACACTGCAAAGAAGCCGTCGCCGTCCGCTCCGGCGACCTCGTCGATTCCGCTAAGACTCCCGCGGGAACAAGAGGATCTGTTTCACAATGTGCTTTGCGTCTTCGAGAATGAGCATTTGCCCCATGCGGTCGCCGGCGCCTTTGCGCTGCAACATCACACCGGCATTTGCCGGTTCACAAAGGATCTCGACCTGTTCCTCGCTCCGCCCGACGCATCGAGGGCCCTGGCCCTGCTTGCTGACAGAGGTTTTCAGTGCGAGGTCCGCGATCCGGTTTGGCTGGCAAAGGCGCGTCGCGACGGCTATTTCATCGACCTGATAACCGGCATGAGCAACGGCGCAATCACCGTCGATGCCTCGTGGATCGACCGTTCCCACCGGGCGACGATTATCCAGACGGACACCAGAGTGCTGGCCGCCGAAGAACTGATCGCTTCTAAACTGTTTGTAGTGCGGCGCGAGCGCTTCGACGGATCCGACATCGCTCACATCATTTATGCGCTCGAAGGCCGGCTCGTGTGGAATCGCATTCTCCAACTCGCCGGTGAACATTGGGAGCTGGTGCTCTGGAACCTGCTCTTGTTTCGCTATGCCTACCCGGCACAAACCCACTACGTACCAGAAAGTTTGTGGGATGAGCTTCTGACTCGATTCAGCGCTGAAATTCGGTCCCCAAATCCGAGGGCCAGGTTCCGTGGCAGTCTGCTCGACGACAAAATGTTCGCCATCGACGTCGATGAGTGGTGCCTGCAAAATCTCGCACAGGAATATCGAGAACAATGCCCGAAAATCAACGCCGTGAATCCTCCTAGTCGTTTGAAGAGTAGTCGAGCCGGCCGGAGCGTCGAATGAGGAGCACGAAATGAGAATTGCGGCGACCGCCGACTTGCATTTCTCGCCGCCCAGCCACACCGCGGTGCTCGACCAACTCGGCAAGGTACGCGACGAGGCCGACGTCCTGGTTCTGGCTGGCGACCTCACCAACTATGGATTGCCGGGCGAGATGGAACCGTTAATCAACGCGCTTGTCCGGCTGCGGGTGCCAACGATCGCCGTACTGGGCAATCATGACTACGAGAGCGGAAAGCAGGAAGAACTTCTCCGCATGATGACGACCGCCGGGATCAAAGTGCTCGACGGCAGTGGCTATGAGAGGGACGGCGTCGGGTTCGCCGGCACGAAGGGCTTTGTCGGCGGTTTTGGACGCGGTGCGCTGACCGCATTCGGCGAACCTGAAATTAAAGTATTCGTGAAAGCTTCGATTGACGAATCTCTCAAACTGGAGCGAGGTTTATCGCAGTTGCGTGCGGCCAAGCGGGTCGTGATCTTGCACTATTCTCCGATCGCCGCAACGGTAAGCGGAGAAGCTCCGGAGATTTTCCCGTTTCTCGGCACATCTCGCCTCGCGGAGGTCATTGATCGCCACGGTGCCGATCTCGTCATTCATGGCCACGCACATCATGGAACCCTCGATGGCCGAACCACCGCCGGCATTCCTGTGCACAACGTCGCCATCACTCTATTACAGGGTCGGCAACCGGCTGTGTCCTACCGCGTGTTTGATCTTTGATCGACACGACATCAATTTCGCTGCTGAGAATCCAAAGTCCTACTGCGATCGCCGTAGACTCGCCGGCAACTTTCCTTCGATCAAGAGTCATCCAAAGCGTCGCAGTCTTCGGGGTACTCAAAAACCTATGAATGCCGCGCCGTCTAAGCCTTACAGCTGTGTTTTCACCTTCCTCATCATTTCAGTTTGCTCCATTTGCGCCGGGTGCGGCTCCTCCAGTTCAACCCCGCCTCCGCCGCCGGCCCAGATTTCTCTTGCCCCAAATCCGGCTTTGCTTCCCGAGGGAGCAACCCAGCAATTCACCGCAACCATTCAGGGATCGGGCAACTCCGCCGTGAACTGGTCCGTGGATCAGATCAGCGGCGGAAACTCCACCGTCGGCACGATTACCTCGGCCGGCGTTTACACGGCACCTGAAGCGACTGGTAACCACACAATCACAGCGACCAGCGTCTCCAGCCCATCACTGACCGCGAGCGTCGCTGTCTCAGTTTTCTCGCTTTCCCTGACGCCAACCTCCGCGATGATTGCGCCTTCAGCTACCGAGCAGTTCACTGCAACGATTCAGGGATTAACCAATACCTCTGTGACCTGGTCAGTGGATGGAGT
>JASHOT010000245.1 GCA_030040965.1 Candidatus Sulfotelmatobacter sp.
TGCCGCCGATGCCCAGGCCGGCCAAGGCGGTGGTGAGATTAACGCCGAGATCGGCGAGAACGAAAAAGATGCCGGCAAGAAAAATGGCGGCCTTGATGATGCGCTCGCCGAGAAGCATGAGCGATCCGGTGCCGGCGTGACCGCGTGCGAGAGCGCGATTGCGCACGCGGCGCAGGAACCAGCGCACCCCGCGCCAGGCGATCCAGGTCGCACCTATTATGAGGGCGATCTGTGTGGTTAAAAAATAATAGTGGCGCTGCAGTAGCGGCATGCCGACGTAACGGACGAAGATCTGGTGAGCGAAAGCTCCGGCCAGCAGCCAGGCGGGAGCGGAGACGGATCGCCAGTTGGCGACGTCCATTTGACCACGCCGGCGCGCCCACCAGCGCAAAGGAATTTCCAGCAGCACGATGACGATCCAGCCCAACGCAGCTGCAACCGGGATGGCCACCAGCAGCGCGAGCCATTGCCACAGCGGCATCCCACCGAACTGGTGCTTAACTAGAACAGCCGGCAATTTGTGCTCGACCTGGCGAGCTTCCACCTGATCGTAGAGTTCAGGAATTTTCGTCAGCGTATCGGTGGAGACGAGCCAGATTTTCCCCGCGGTCGGGTCGGTGACGCGAACCATGTCGAGGTTAACTTCGACATCGCCCGAGGACATGGTTGCGAGTCGTTGCCGGCCGACAGGTACGCCCTCCTGTGGAATTCCTTCGGGCTGATAAAAGTTGCCCACGCGGCCGCCGGCCTGATCCATGACGGCTTTCAGCTGGCGTGCCAACTCCTCGCCTTCGGACTGGCGCCGCGACGCACTCAACTGCAGATACTGCTCGGCCATGCCGTAATCACCGGATTGCGCGGCTTTCAGAAAGCCCAGGACGGACCCGCTCGGCGTATCGCGACCGAGCAGATCCGTCGTGGGAGTCGGAGCGGCGGGCTTGGATTGGCCGAGGATCTGCGAGAGAGCGGACTGCGCCGGGAGAAATGTTGCAGAAAAACAAAAGAAAATGATCGCTTTGGACAATAGACGCATGTGTTCTCCCGTCCGCAGAGCGGGCACGCAGACCGCCAGTGAGATTCATTGTATCGAACCGAGAGGCGCTGTCTTGGTGTAGATCGCTTCACCCGCGCTTGGGCCGATAGATGTCGGTCGCCGTGCCGAAGAAAATTTCGGCCGCATTCATTACAGTTTCCGACAGCGTCGGGTGGGGATGAATGGTGTGCGCTACGTCATGCGCGAGCGCGGCCATCTCGATGGCGAGGACGCCTTCGGCGATCATCTCACCGGCGCTCACGCCGACAATGCCCACTCCGAGAACGCGCTCGGTTTGAGGATCGAAAAGAATTTTCGTCATGCCTTCGGGGCGATCAAGAGTGATGGCTCGTCCGGACGCAGCCCAGGGAAATTTTGCAACTTTGATTTCGCGGTTTTCGTTTTGTGCCTGAGTTTCGGTCAGGCCGGCCCACGCGACCTCAGGATCGGTGAAGACGACGGCAGGAATGGCGTTGGGCTCGAAGGCGACTTTGTGCCCGGCGATGGCCTCCACGGCGGTGCGGCCTTCGTGCGAGGCTTTGTGCGCGAGCATAGGCTCGCCGACCACGTCGCCGATGGCGTAGATGGAAGGATCGTCGGTCTGCAGTTGCTTGTTGACCTGAATGAATCTTTTAGGTCCGACTTTGACTTGAGTTTTGTCGAGTCCGGGGATTTCGGAGTTGGGCTTGCGGCCGACGGAGACGAGAACGCGATCGAAAACTTTTTCCTGAATGCTGCCGTCTTGCGCCTTGAGCGTGGCGCGAATTGCATTGCCCTCGTCTTTGACGGCGGCGACTGTGGTATTGAGCAGGATCGTGTCAAAAAGTTTTTCCAGGCGCTTCTGCAAAGGCAGAACCAGATCGCGATCGGCGCCAGGAAGCAGTCCGGGCAGCATTTCAACCACGGTTACGCGTGTGCCGAGCGCGGCGTAAACGGAGCCGAGTTCAAGGCCGATGTAGCCGCCGCCGACCACGAGCAGTGTGCCGGGAATATCTTCGAGATTAAGCGCGCCGGTGGAGTCCATGATGCGCGGAGTATCGAGTTTGAGCGCAGGCACGATGGCCGGGCGCGAGCCGGTGGCGAGAATAATGCGCTCGAAGGTGAGAGATTCCGATGAGCCGTCGGATTTGGTGACGCGCAGGGTGGTCGAGTTTTCAAACGCGGCGCGGGCCTGAATGTAATGCACCTTGCGCTGCTTAGCAAGGATGCCCAGGCCGCCGGTGAGTTTCTTGACAACGTTTTCTTTGAAACCGCGCAGGCGCGCGAGATCGATTTTCGGCGCGGCGAATTCGATGCCCCAATCTTTTGCCTGATGCCATTCTTCAAGCAGCTTGGCGACGTGCAGAAGGGCCTTCGACGGAATACAGCCGCGATAGAGACAGACGCCGCCGGGATTGATCTCCGGATCAATGAGTGTGACGGACATTCCCAGGTCGGCAGCAAGAAATGCGGCGGCGTAGCCTCCGGGGCCGGCGCCAATGACAGCGATGTTGAGAGAGGAGTTGTCAGGCATGTGCGAAAAAAGGTTTCAAGGTGGCAAAGTTTCAAAATCTCAAAGTTGAATCATTGCGATACCAATACATACTTTCCCGTTCCTAGACTTGATTTTTTGGAAACTTCGAAATCTTGCCACTTTGAAACTTGTATTTATCCTTGTACGGAAAGTAAGAACGGCTGCTCAAACGCTTCGGCGATCCAGCGCAGGAAGCGGGCGGCATCGGCACCGTCGATCAGTCGATGGTCGTAGGAAAGCGATAGCGGCAGAATCAGGCGCGGCTCGAACCTCCCGCCTTCCTTCGATCCGATCCATTCCGGCTCCATGCGCGAGCGCGAGAGGCCGAGAATCGCAACTTCCGGATGGTTGACGATCGGCGTGAAACCAATGCCGCCGATGCCGCCCAGATTGGTGATGGTGAACGTTCCGCCCTGCATGTCGTCGGGCGAAAGTTTCTTCTCGCGTGCTTTCTTCGAGAGTTGCGACAGTTCGACCGCGATCTCGACGATGTTTTTCTTGTCCACATCGCGGATGACCGGGACCAGAAGGCCACGTTCGGTGTCGGCCGCGACCCCGATGTGAATGTACTGCTTGTAGATGATTTCTTCTTTGTCGATATCGATCGAGGCATTGAACTGCGGAAAAACTTTGAGCGCCGCGGAACAAACTTTCAGCGCGATGGCGGTAACGGTCATCTTGCCGCCGGCTTCTTCTGCCTTGGGGGCGAATCGGGCTCGAAGCTGTTCGAGTTCAGTAATGTCTGCGCGATCGTGCTGCGTGACGTGCGGAATCGTGTTCCACGATTCGGCGAGATGTTCCGCGGTCTTGCGGCGAACTCCACGAATCGAGACGCGCTCGATCTTGCCCCACTTGGCGAAATCGGGCAGCGGAGGCTGCGCGAAACGCCCGGCGCGAGGTGCGGCCTGCGCCGCTGCAGATGCCGCTTGCAGCGCGGCTTTTGCGTGGGCTTTCACGTCATCTTCGCTGATGCGGCCGCCGGGCCCCGATCCCTTGACGTTATAAATATCAACGCCGACCTCGCGCGCGAGACGGCGAACGTGGGGCGCAGCCGGAATAGGCTGGCGATTTTCCGTGCCGGCGACTTTGCCAAGCTGCACTGGCATGCTGAAGGTCGGAGGCGCAGGCTGCGGCTGATCGGGCGGCAGCGCCTGCTCTTCGGTTTTGCCCTCGGCGCGAATCGCAGCCTGAAATGCCAGGCGCGCGCCGTGCTGTCCGGAGACGTGTTCCACAGGAGCGGTGCGCGTCCGCGATGGAGTGGCTGCCTGTGACGCGGCTCCCTCCAGAGTGAAAATCACCTGGCCGACTTTTATTTTTTCGCCTTCTTTCACGCGAACTTCTTTTACGACGCCGCTCACGGAAGACGGTACTTCCACCACGGCTTTATCCGTTTCCAACTCCATGACGGGCTGACCTTCGGAAACTCTAGTGCCGGGAGCGATCATGAGGCGAACCAGATCACCTTGAGAAATGTTTTCGCCGAGTTCGGGCAACTTGAATTCGCCGGAACTCGCGGTCGCGGTTTGAGCAGGAGCAGGAGTTGGAGAAGATGCGGCAGGAGCGGCTTCTGCCGGTCGCTGAGCAGTCGCTGTTTTCGCCTGCGCCGGCGCAGGTGCAGGCTCTGTCTGAATCGGGGGCGATTGAACGGGCGCCGACGATGCGGCTGCTGCCTTGCCGGAGGCTGCCGCCTCCGCGCCATCAACCGTGAAGATGACCTGCCCGACTTTAATCTTGTCGCCTTCCTTGACGCGGACCTCCTGGATCGTGCCGCTCACCGAGGAGGGGACTTCGACGACGGCCTTGTCGGTTTCGAGCTCCATTACAGACTGACCGGCGCTCACAGCGCTGCCGGGAGCAACCATGAGGCGAACCAGGTCGCCGGTTTCGATGTTTTCTCCGAGTTCGGGAAGTTTGAATTCGATCAATTGAGTCATTATGCGATTGATAATTGAGTCATTTGGCGATTGAGTCATCGGGCGATTGAAAACTATCGTTTACGGAATTCAATCGCGCATCTCCCGATCACTCAATCGCTCAATTTTTCTAGCTTACTGCCGGATTAGCCTTCTCGGAATTGATTCCCAGTTCCTGAACGGCTCGTTTCACAACATCGCTGTCGATTTTCTTCTCGCGTGCGAGCGCTCCCAGAGTTGCGAGAACAATGTGCTTAGCGTCGACTTCGAAGAAATCGCGCAGCGCGGCCCGATTTTCGCTGCGTCCAAAACCGTCCGTGCCCAGAGCGACAAGCTGTCCCGGCACCCACTTGGCCACACTCTCGGGCAATACCTTCATATAGTCAGAGGCCGCGATAAATGGGCCTGCGGCGTCTTTCAATGCTTGTGTGACGTATGGCACCCTGAGAGTTTCGCCCGGATGCAGCATGTTCCAGCGTTCGCAGTCGTTGGCGTCGCGGTACAGCTCTTTGTAGCTAGTGACACTCCAGACGTCGGCGGCGATGTTATATTTTTCCTCCAGAATCTTCTGCGCCTTGAGCACTTCGAACATGATGGCGCCGCTGCCAAGCAATTGTGCGCGCAGCTTCGCATCCGGCTTGCTAGAAGTGTTGAAGCGATAGAGACCCTTCAGGACACCGTTGCGAACGTTCTCACCCGCAGGCATTTCCGGCATCGGCAGAGGCTCATTGCCCACCGTGAGGTAATAGAAGATCGATTCCTGATCAACATACATGCGCTTGATGCCATCCTGAATGATGATGGCAATCTCGTAAGCGAAGGCAGGATCGTAAGCGTGAAGGTTCGGCACCGGCAGCGCGAGGACGTGGCTGTGACCATCCTGATGCTGCAGGCCTTCGCCGGCCAGAGTGGTGCGGCCGGCGGTGCCGCCCACGAGAAATCCGCGGCAGCGCATGTCGGCCGCGGCCCAGATCAGGTCTCCAATGCGCTGGAAACCGAACATGGAGTAATAAATAAAGAAGGGAATCGTGTTGATGCAGTGATTCGCGTATGCGGTTCCGGCGGCGATGAATGAGCACATCGAGCCCGACTCGGTGATGCCTTCTTCGAGAATCTGTCCGTTCTTGGCTTCCTTGTAATAAAGAAGCGTGTCCATGTCGACCGGCTCATAGTTCTGGCCGACGCTCGAGTAAATTCCCACCTGCCGGAAGAGCGCTTCCATGCCGAAGGTGCGAGCTTCGTCGGGAACGATGGGGACGATGAACTTGCCCAGTTCGGGATCGCGCAACAATTTCGCCAGCAGGCGGACAAAGACCATGGTGGTCGAGACTTCACGGCCCTCGGTGCCTTTGTGAAATTCTTCGAAGTGCGCGTCAGGAAAGGGTTTCAGCGGAGTGGCGCGAACCTTGCGCTGCGGCATGTATCCGCCGAGCTGCTGGCGGCGAGCCTGCATGTATTTGATTTCGGCGCTGTCGTCGCTGGGACGATAGAACGGCGCCAGGTGGAGTTCGTCATCAGGAATCGGGATCCCGAAACGCGAGCGGAACAGCTCCAGCTCTTCATCGTTGAGCTTCTTCTGCTGGTGCGTGATGTTCTTGCCTTCGCCTGCCTCCCCGAGTCCGTAGCCCTTGATGGTCTTGGCCAGAACGATGGTGGGTGAACCGGTGTGGTCGACCGCGGCGCGAAAAGCGGCGTGAACCTTGATGGGATCGTGACCGCCAAGGCGCATCCGCGCCAGTTGGTCGTCAGAAAGATGCTCCACCATCTTCAGCAGGCGGGGATCGCTCCCGAACAGGTTCTGCCGGAAGTATGCTCCGCTCTCGACGAAATATTTCTGATATTGGCCGTCGCTGATTTCACCTAAACGGCGCACCAGCAACCCGTCCCGATCGTTCTGGATCAGGCTGTCCCAGTCCGAGCCCCAGACCACCTTGATCACGTTCCAGCCCGCGCCACGGAAGATGGCTTCGAGTTCCTGAATAATCTTTCCATTGCCGCGAACCGGGCCGTCGAGGCGCTGCAGGTTGCAGTTGACGACGAAAATCAGATTGTCGAGTTTCTCGCGCGAGGCGAGAGTGATGGAACCGAGCGATTCCGGTTCGTCCATTTCGCCGTCGCCGAGGAAGGCCCAGACTTTGCCGCCGGTGGACTGCTTCAGTCCGCGATTCTCGAGGTATTTGATGAAACGCGCGTGATAAATCGCCTGAATCGGGCCTAATCCCATGGAGACGGTGGGAAATTCCCAGAAATCGGGCATGAGCCAGGGATGAGGATACGAGCTGAGGCCGCCGCCGGGGTTGAGTTCGCGACGAAAATTCTGCAGTTTTTCTTTCGAGAGACGGCCCTCGAGAAAAGCGCGCGCATACATGCCGGGGGCCGCGTGACCCTGGAAGTAAACCACGTCGCGGTCGCCATTTTCGGTTTGCGCGCGGAAGAAATGATTGAAGGCAACTTCGTAGAGAGTGGCCGCAGAGGCGAAGGTCGAAATGTGTCCGCCGATGCCTTCCTGAATCTTGTTGGCCCGCACGACCATGGCGAGCGCGTTCCAGCGAACCAGGCTTTTGATGCGGCGCTCCATCTCCTGGCTGCCGGGAAATGGCGCCTGCTGGCGGGATGGTATCGTGTTCTGATAGGGCGTGGTCGCCGAAAAGGGAAGATTGATGCCAGCTTCCCGCCGGGCGTGGAGCGCCAGTTGCTGCAGCAACCGGCCCGCACGGTTGGGGCCTCCCTTTTCGAGCACATAATCGAGGGAATCGACCCACTCCCTGGTTTCCAATACCTCTAGGCCGTCAGTTTCCGTTGGGGACACGTCTGGTTTCTCCGTGGCAAAATGCGCAATACTTCATAATATCAATTGTTGGACATTTGCTGGCGCGAAGTGCGTAAGTTTCAGGCGCAATAATTTTCAGCGGGATTCCGCGGCGGAGGTCCGTCCATGTTGCGAATCATGCTGCTTATTCTAGTGGTGATCGCGGCGATTTTGCTGGTTCCACGGCTGCTTTCGCGGTCTACGACCCCGGCAGTCGGAACGAGCGCGCCCGACTTTACGCTCCCGTCGCAGGATGACTCACTGGTCAGTCTGAAGGATTATCGCGGCAAGTGGGTCGTTCTTTATTTCTATCCCAAGGATCAGACGCCGGGTTGAACCCGCGAAGCCCACCAGTTTCAGGTGGATCAGCCGAAATATGCCCAGCGAAACGCCGTTGTCTTGGGGGTGAGCGTCGATAGTGTGAACTCGCATAAGGAGTTTTGCACCAAACAAGGATTGAACTTCAAGCTGCTGGCCGATGCCGACGACAAAGTCAGTGCGGCATACGGAACGCTGACCAATCTGGTGGTGGCGAAGTTTTCGGCGCGGCATACATTTCTGATCGATCCCAGCGGGAAAATCGCGAAGGTATACGAGAGCGTGGATCCGGAGAAGCACAGTGCAGAAGTGCTGAAAGAGCTGGACGCGATGGAAAAGCTCGGAGGGAAGCCGTGAAGATTACTTTGGCGAGAGGTATAGTTCCGCCACGTGCTGGGTGATCTCTCCGGGTTTGGAATCGGCAAGATTATCGAGCGCGACGACCGTAAGATGATCGTCGACGTAGCGATCGATGGCGGTTTCAAATCCCTGCCATGAGCCGTCGTGATGAATGCAGCGGTGGCCTTTCCTCTGCTCGATGAACCATCCGAAACCGTAATTGCCCTTGTTGGTCTCGCCATTCTTGAGTTTGACGGGAGTCCACATGAGGTCGAGGCTGGAGCGCTTGAGCAATTTTTCTGGGTAGAGCGCGGCGTCCCACTTCGCGAGATCGAGTGTCGTGAAATAGAGGCTTCCATCCGCGGTTGTGTTCACGAGCGGTGCAACCCATTCCTGATTTTTCAGCTCTCCTTTGACCATGCGGTAGCCGGCGGCGCGGTTGGGTACGATATCGGCTTCGCTGATGATGCGGGTGGAGTTCATTCCCAGCGGCTGGAAGATGCGCTGCTCAAGGAAGTCTCCGTAGAACTCGCCAGTGACGCGATGGATCAGGACGCCGAGCGTAACGTAGCCGAGATTGCTGTACTCCCATTTCGTTCCGGGAGGAAAGCGAAGAGCGATGCTTTCGATCAGCTTCAGCTCTTCGTCTTCGCTCCAATCTTTGCGAAAGTCGAAGTTCTTGGGATAGTCGCCGAAACCGGCGGTGTGGCTGAGCAGTTCCCGCACGGTGACGTCGTTCCACGCCTGTGGAGCATCGTGGAAATACTTGGTCAGCGGATCGTCGAGTCCAACCTTGCCGTCTTCCACGAGCATCATGATGGCGGTTGCAGTGAACTGCTTGCCGACCGATCCGGATTGGAAAACTGTTTCCGGTTTTACGGGAACTTGCAGTTCAACGTTCGCGAGGCCGAATCCCTGGGCGAGTACGGTTTTTCCGTCTTGAATCACGAGCAGCGAAAGTCCCGGAATATGCTGGCGCTGCATCTCAGCTCTAACTTTGCCGGCGACCGCGATGTTGCGCGATAAATCCTGCGAAATTGCTGAGAGTGCGAAGAGAAAAACAACAACGCAGATGCCTGTCGCTCGCCTAAGGCTCATCGATATCGCCATTCTTTTTCATTTTTTCGCGAATGCGGGGTCAGCAGCAGCCCATCTTGATTTCGCCGGTCTCGGTGATCGGTGCTCCGAAGGCTTCCTGTGGCGCGGGGGCGCCGTTCATGACCGCAATCCAGCGTCGCACGGCGTCGAAGACTACCAAAATCACTCCCGCAATAAAAATGCCCATCAGGATGGAATCCAGATAGCCGGTGAAGACCTGCCCGGGCTTGGCCGTGAGCGGCCAGAAAATATTCTTGATGGAAAGTACGCCGGCCGTCACCGTGGTTACGCCGACGAAACACATCGGAACGAAGGTCATCCACGCGTAATTGCTCTTGCCCATGTTGATCAAAAATGTGGTTGTCACCGCGAGCGCGATGGTCGCGAGCAATTGATTGCCCGTGCCAAACAGCGGCCAGATCGTCGAGATGTTGCCGGTGTAGATGAGGTATCCCCAGCCCAGCACGACCAACAAGCTGGTCAGCAGATTTCCCGGCAGCCAGGCGCTATTGCCGAATGGCTTGTGCACCTTGCCCATGAGTTCCTGCAAGACGTAGCGGGCGACGCGCGTGCCCGTATCGACCGTGGTCAGGATGAACAGGGCTTCAAACATGATGGCGTAGTGATACCAGTAGCCCATAAGGCGGTCCATGCCGGGAATGCCGCGGAAAATCTGAGCCATTCCGACCGCGAGAGAGACCGCGCCGCCGGTGCGTCCGGCCAGTTGCTCGCCCACTTCGTGTGAGAATTTGTCCAGATTGACGGTCGAGAGTCCGAGCGCGTGAAAAGCGGTTGGCGTCGTGTTGATGGCGAAATAGTCGCCCGGATACAGCGAACAGGCGGCGATCAGCGCCAGGATGCCGACCAACGACTCGCAGACCATGGCTCCATATCCGATGAAACGGGCATCGGTTTCCTTATCCAGCATTTTCGGTGTCGTGCCCGAAGAGACCAGCGAATGGAACCCGGAGATGGCGCCGCAGGCGATGGTGACAAACAAAAAAGGAAATAGCGGGCCTTTGATGATCGGGCCTCCGCCATGAACGAATGCCGTGAAATTCGGAAACTGGATGTTGGGATGAACGATGAAAACGCCGAGGATGAGAACGCAGATGGTCCCCAACTTTACGTACGTCGAAAGATAGTCGCGCGGTTCCAGCACGAGCCACACGGGAAGAATGGAAGCGATAAGGCCGTAAAGGGCCATGAGAATCGTAATTTCGTGGGGGGTGAAAGTGAGAACTGATGCAGCACCAGTTTGAGCGACCCAGCGCCCGGCGATGACGCTGCCGATGAGTAATACCACTCCAAAAATGCTGGGCCCGGTCACCGTAATTTTTCCCGCGTGGCTCTTGAACATCCAGAGTCCCATGACGATCGCGATGGGGATGGTCATGCCGATGGTGAACACGCCCCACGGGCTGTTGGAGAGCGCATTGACGACGACGATGCCCAGGCCGGCGAGCGTGACGAGAAGAATAAAGAGAACGGCGATCATGGCGACCAGGCCGGCGAAAGGACTGATTTCGGTGCGCGCGATATCCGCCAGCGAACGTCCGCGATGACGCACAGACGCGACCAGCACGGTGAAATCCTGCACGCACCCGGCGAGTACGGCGCCAATCAGGATCCACAGAAAACCGGGCGCAAATCCGAACTGTGCGGCCAGGGTGGGACCGACGAGCGGGCCGGCCCCGGCGATGGCCGCAAAGTGATGTCCGAAGAGGACCCAACGCGGCGAAGCGACGTAGTTGTGCCCGTCGGCATAGAGATGGCTGGGAGTTGTGCGGCGATCGTCAAGAGCGAGAGCCTTGGCCGCAATGAACGCGCTGTAGTAGCGGTAACAGATCGCATAAATGCACAGCGCCGCCAACAAAACCGGAAAGGTGTTCATGGCGCACTCCGGTAAATTCGGGGTAAGGCGATTTTACCGACATCAATTTACCGGATGATCCTACAACCACTGCAAAGCAGGCACAACTTGGTACTTATGCGGATCGGTTGGCTGGTGCGCATCCGATGCCAGTGTTAAGAATGGGCTTTGAATTCCCTTTGGATGGACTTCGCGATCTCCGCCACAATGCTAGCTCGCCATGTCGGCGATCATCACAACATGAATTGTGTTTCCTGACATCGTGCCTTTGATTTTCACGCGCTCGCCGGCAGCTTTTTTTAGAATTTCAAGATTTCCGTCAAGAAGATAAACCTTCTCGCCATCCACCAGGGCGAACTGAGAACCGCCGTGTACACACATGCGAGCGCAATCGGCCGCCGTTTGGGCAATTTTTGCGGAATGCCGCGCACCACAATGAGAGCACGTTACAACTCCCTCATAGGTTTCGGTGGCCTTCGACGTGCCGTCTTGTTCGAGGGTGCCGGAAGTTGCACCGGCGAAGAGACCGATGCTCACAAACAGTACCGTGATGGCGCACGCGGCCGCGACTGTTTTACCCAGGATCTCGATCCAGATACGGTAGGTTTTCATCGCACGCTCCCAGCCCGCTATGGATGCGGCCAGACGGCCAAATGTCACCAGAAAACAGAGCAAGTGGTTTGCCATGTGGAATGGATCGGCCTTACGAGCGCTATAAAAACTGTGACCGTAACAGATGTACGACCTTCCACTCCAATCCCCGGTGATATCCAGAGGTTTTACAACTTCAAACTGTGAAGCTGGTCTCGTCGACTTCACCCCAAGAGTGAAACAATTACATCCCATACCGAGCCACTTCGTCAGCAACCCCTGGAAAAACCAGCAGTTAAGATTGGCATCCTCGATGCATCAGCACGCGGGAACTACGGTGAAGTGTGTATTTGCGTTCAACCATGCGAGCGCCACAATGAGTGGAGCGGCGCGACACATCGTCAGGAGCGCCGATTCATGGCCAAGGGCTCTGCGTTGTAGCTAGCAGGGAGAATTTACATCGCGGCTGCTCGCCGTTAGCGATTGAAGCGCTAAGGTTTCATGGGTTTTAAGCCGTCGACTCAGAGACCAGCACGTTGTGCAATTCGAGAAACCAGAATTCAAGGAACCACCGAATGAGACTATTAAACGTTCGACTGATCGTCTCTCTCGTCGTTGGCGTGACGCTGGTTTCACTCTTTACTTCCTATTACCAGGTTCTAGTGCTGAACCGCAGCCTGCGAAAAGATCTGCAGCATCGCGCAGAAGTTCTGGCGGAGAGTCTGGCCAGAACTGTCGAACGCGATGTGCAGCGAGATGAGCAGAAGACGCTGGATCACACGGTGCAGCGCTTCGCCAACCGTGAACACCTGATCGGCCTGGCCGTCTATAACCCCCAGAACCATCCGATCGCGATCACAAATGCACTGGACTCGCTGATGTCCAACCCGCCTGGAGTCGTGTTGCAGGCGCTCAAACACAATCAGGGCACGAGCGCTTTCCTGCGCATCGGTCATGCCTCGCTTTACATTTACGCCCTGCCCTTGCACGCGCCCGACGATGATCAGGTAATTGGCAGCCTGGCGATTGTTCACGATGCCGGGTATATCCACGCGGAAAGTCTCAGCATCTGGCGAGAGACGTTTCTCAGCGCCCTGGCGCACATCGTTCTGATCGTTCTGATTACTCTGCTGATCGTGCGCTGGAGCATCGCCGGCCCTATCGCCCGCACTGCGCACTGGATCAAGGCCCTGCGCACGGGAAGGGCAGTTTCGGCCCGCATCAAAGTGCCGGACATGGAGTTATTTCGGCCTCTGGCACGGGAAGTGGCCACGCTCGCGGAGACTCTGAATACAGCGCGCACCGCCGCCGCGTTGGAAGCGCGACTTCGCCAAACCTCGGAGTCCATATGGACCGCGGACCGCCTCGCGGTCCACGTACGCGATCGTCTGGAAGACGGCAGACTCTTCGTGGTTTCCAACCGTGAGCCTTACAGCCACACGCGTCGCGGCCGTTCGATCGAAGTAAAGCAACCGCCCAGCGGTCTGGTTACAGCGCTGCAACCGGTGCTCTATGCCTGCGACGGAACCTGGGTGGCGCACGGCTCCGGCGATGCCGATCTGGAAACGGTGGATCGCCATAATCGGCTGCCGGTCCCGCCCGACGATCCGCACTATACGTTGCGCCGGGTTTGGCTGACCAAGGACGAAGAATCCGGTTACTATTACGGTTTTTCGAACGAAGGACTCTGGCCTCTGTGCCATATTGCCCACACGCGGCCGATTTTCCGCGCCAGCGATTGGAAATACTACTGCGAAGTGAATCAAAAGTTTGCCAATGCTCTGCTCGAAGAAATGGAGGACGTTGCGCGTCCGCTGGTTCTGGTGCAGGATTATCATTTCGCGCTGTTACCGCGCATGATAAAGGCGATCCGGCCGGATGCGCGCGTGGCCATCTTCTGGCACATTCCCTGGCCGAATCCGGAAGCATTTCGCATCTGTCCCTGGCAGTCAGAACTGGTCGACGGGCTGCTCGGCGCCGATCTGATCGGATTTCACATTCAGGCGCACTGCACGAATTTTCTGCAAACGGTGGATCGCATCGTGGAATCGAGGATCAATTGGGAGCACTCCTCGGTTCAACGTCTCGATCATCAAACGTCGGTACAGCCATTTCCAATCAGCGTGGAATTCACCGACGAAAAACCGGATCTCTCAGGCAGTTCGGCGTATGAAGAGCGGGCGGCGTTGCTCAAGGCTCTCGGCGTGCAGGCTGCCTGCATGGGAATCGGAGTGGATCGTCTCGACTACACCAAAGGAATTCTCGAAAGATTCCTGGCGATCGAGCGATTTCTCGAGAAATATCCACGCTATCAGGGATTTTTTACCTTCGTCCAGATTGGCGCTCCCAGTCGCACTCACATCAAGCGCTATCATGATCTGCAGGCGGAAGTGGAAGCGGAAGCCGAGCGCATCAACTGGCGATTTCAATCGGATCAGTGGAAACCCATTGTCCTGCTGAACCAGCAGCACAGCCATGAAGAAATCGAGCCGTACTATCGCGCGGCCGATCTCTGCCTGGTCACATCGCTGCACGATGGAATGAATCTGGTGGCGAAGGAATTCGTCGCCACGCGGAATGATGAGCTAGGCGTGCTGATCCTGAGTTGTTTTACAGGCGCGGCGCGCGAGCTGCAGGACGCTTTGCAAGTCAATCCGTACGATGTCGATCAGGTCGCCGAAGCGATTCGCGCGGCTTTGGAAATGCCGGCGGAAGAAAAACAGCTGCGTATGCAACGGATGCGCAAGTTGATACGCGAGAACAACGTCTACCGTTGGGCCGCAACCCTGATCGGAGAGCTCTGCGACGTTCGTCTGGAGCTGGCCGGCAGCAACGGAGAGCGATTCCGTGCCGGCGCCTCAGTCGGTTGATGAAGGTTAAGCCGGCATTGGTTCCGGTCATACAAATCAAAGCAACCCGGCAGAGTCAGAGTGCTACTTAATTTACTGAGGCTGCAGCCAAATTCGAGCAAGGAAAATGTCAGATTCCCCCACTCCTCTCCCCAGCAAATCGCGCAAGCCTTTTTACTTCAATACCTCCGAACATCTGCTGCGCATTGGAAGGCAGAAGGCGGTTACGCTTCCAGAATTATTGCAGGCGCTCAAGACTTGCCCTGACGATTCGATTTTTCAGCACACCTTTCGAACGCTGCAGGAGCACCATTTCATTCGCCAGGGGTTCTCCAACGACTTCGCTCACTGGAGCCTTTCCGCCTGTCATGAGCCGTTACTGGCCGAACAATTGGCCAGCGTGGACGTGCGGGAATACACCACCGTCCGTGGCCTGCGCGACCGCATGATTGAAATTCTGGACGAGTTCCTACAGCAACACCCGCGCACCGATGCGCATCATGCCAGTGAGCCGTTCTATTTTTGTGCCGCCGATATTCTGGTTTTGCCCACGCCGTTCGTTGCGGATTCGCTTCCGGCGTTTGTCGACGGACTGAAGCACGTGGGCGTGCACTCCATTCATCATCATTTCATCGAGGCGCGGCTGCGTCTCCATTTGATGTCGAACGACTTCTCCCAATGGCTGGAGGAAGAGGCCGGACTTGCGAAAACTGCGGATGCGATCGAGCGCATCGATATTTATACCAACACCATGGAGGGCGTGCGGCAGCAGATCGTACGCCTGGTAGAACCAGCTTTGAACTAGGATCCGTGCCACATGAATTCCAACGACCAGCGCGCCACCATTGACGTACCTTCTTCTTCGCAGGGTCCGGAGAACGGACGGTCCCGGACTGCAACTCAAGATTCCTCTGCCGCAACGCATGTGCGCGGAAGTGGACGCACGCTTCCGGCCAGCCTGCTGACGCCGCCCGCACCTCCTCCACCGCCGCATTTGCCGGATTACAAGAACATCATCGGCGAGGGACAAGTCGATGCCCTGCAATTTCTGGCTCGCGATTTGAAGGGCAAGACCATCAAGATGGTCAACTCCACGTCCGTGGGCGGCGGCGTGGCGGAGATGCTGAACCGGATGGTGCCGCTGCTTTCCGAACTCGAAGTCCCTACCCGGTGGGACGTCATCACCGGCGGCAACGATTTTTTTGAGGTCACCAAGGCATTTCACAACGCGTTGCACGGCAGCAGTTACGAGCTGACCAAGGCGGCGCAGGACATCTTCCTGATGTACAACGAGCAAAACCGCGCTCGCATGCACTTTGACGAAGAGTTGATTGTGATACACGATCCGCAGCCGCTGCCGCTGGTTCACTCCCGCGACAAAAGTCCCGGACATTGGGTCTGGCGCTGCCACATCGATCTTTCCAATCCCGATGCGCATGTGTGGGAATTTCTGCGACCACTGGTCGAGCAATACGACGCCGCAATTTTCTCTTCACAATCCTTCGCGCGGCAGTTGCCGATCCCGCAGTATCTTTTTTATCCCTGCATCGATCCGTTATCGGAGAAAAATAAGGAACTCGACGATTCGCAGGTGCAAAAAGTTTGCGATGAGCTGGGAATCGATCGTTCGCGGCCCATCGTGACGCAGGTTTCCCGCTTCGATCGCCTGAAAGATCCGGTCGGAGTCGTGCAGGCCTACAAACTCGCGAAAAAATACGTCGATTGCCAGCTTGTGCTCGCTGGCGGAGGGGCAACTGACGATCCTGAAGGCGCAGTCGTTTTGCAGGAGGTGAAAGAGGCCGCGGGCGACGATCCCGATATCGTCATCCTCGATCTTCCTCCCTGGTGTGGGTTCGAGATCAACGCCATTCAGCGCGCCTCGACGCTGATCGTACAGAAGTCGATCCGCGAGGGATTTGGCCTCACCGTCACCGAGGCCCTATGGAAAGGAAAACCGACGATTGCCGGCGCCGTCGGCGGCATTCCAAACCAGATTATTCACAAGCTGACGGGCGTTCTCGTGCATTCGGTCGAAGGCTGCGCTTTTCAAATTCGATATCTGCTGACGCATCCCGAATTTGCCCGGCGGATCGGCGCCAGCGGGCGCGAACACGTAAAAGAGAATTTCCTGATCACGACCAATGTGAAGCGCTGGCTGCTGCTCTACCAGATCTTGCAGAGTGTGAAGGTTCAGAGCGGTGCGTAGGCGGAATTGGAGGCGCGAATCAGCTTTGGACCTCCGTCACGAAGGTCGGATGGAATCTTGTGCCAATAAATCGGCGTAGGCTGGCGCGAACTGCGTAGCGCGGAGCGTAGGGTCGCAAGAACCTTCGAGAGAACAGCAAAGAACCGAAGCTCCAGACCGTCCACCGCAGCCCTTCGCGGCTGTTCCATTTACTGCCCAGACGCCAGCCTACTGCAGTTCAGCATAGTCTAGTTCAGTTGCCGCTCAAGCCCGTATAAAGGTGTATTTCCACATTGCCCGCGCACGGATGCGCCGAAGGACCGTTTCGTAAACACGATGAGGAAGTGCCTTAGCTGACCGCCTCGTTTGCGCGGAACCTCGAAGGAGATAAGGCTTTGGAGGGTTTAATTTTGGAGGCGCGGGTCGGAATCGAACCGACGCATAAAGGTTTTGCAGACCTCTCCCTTACCACTTGGGTACCGCGCCCCTCGACATTACGTTAGCGTCCCGGCCGGAAAAATTCAAACGCACTGAATCGGCCCGAGATTAAGAGAGGACTTACGGATCAGCTAACGCAACGGTAATTATACCGCCACACCCGTCTACGAGGCCCGCGCCATCGACTCGACTCTGCCGACGACTTTGCCCTGGGGTGGCCGCACGATCAGCGGCAAAATCAGCGATACGACCATCACGCCGGCAATGACATGGATTGGCGTCGAGTAACTCCCGGTAGACTGCCGAAAATGCGCAATCATCAGCGGAGACACGACTCCACCCACACCCCACGCCAGCAGGATCCATCCGTAAATCCCGCCCATATATTTGGCTCCGAAGTAATCGGCGGTGAACGACGGCATGGTGCCGAAGCCGCCTCCGTAGCACAGGTAGATGGCTGCGAAGACGACAAACAGAGCAGTGGGCGTATCGATCCGCGGGAGATAAAAGAAGATGCCGGCCTGAATCAGATAAAGGAGAAAATACACGCGGGCGCGACCCAAATAATCGGAAACCCAGGCCCAGAGAAATCGTCCGGCGGCGTTAAAGATGCCGAGCAATCCAACCATTTTGCCGGCGTCCAGAGCCGTCATGTGCACTTGCTGCTGGGCAAACGGCGAGGCCTGGCTGATGATCATGATTCCAGCCGAGACATTGAGGAACAGCATCAGCCAGAGCGCCCATACCTGCCAGGTGCCCATGGCTTCTTTCACCGTGTACTCATACGTGCCGGCTGCTTTTGCCACGGCCGTCTTGGGTACCCATCCCTCCGGCTTCCAGCCGGCAGGAGGGTTGGCATAAAACTGCGCGGTCGCGACCACGCCGATGAAATAGGCAATTCCGAAGATCAGGAAAGTAGTCGGCACGCCGGCGGAAACAATCTCGCGAGCGGCGAGAGGACCCATCAGCAACGCCCCGGCCCCATAGCCGGTCACCGCTAACCCGGTCATGACGCCGCGCTTGTCAGGAAACCATTTCGCGATGGTCGCCACGGGGCAGATGTAACCCATGCCTCCGCCGGTTCCAGCGAGCACGCCGTAGGAGAGATAAAGCAGCGTCAGCGACTGGTGGGCGGCGGCGTAGGAAGAAAGCAGATAGCCGAGGCCATAAACTGCGCCGGCTACGGTTGCGACTCTGCGCGGGCCGGACTTGCTCATCCACAAGCCGCCAATGACTGTTCCCACGCCGATGAAAAAGACGTTGATGGTAAACGACAGGGAGACTTGCGTGAGAGTCCAGTGCTCGGCGCTCAACAGCGGCTTAACGAAGACGCTCCAGGCGTAGACCGCGCCCAGACAGATCTGCATGATGACTGCCGCGACTGCGATGCCCCAGCGATTTGGAAGATGTTCGTCAGCCATCGTGTCCTCCCAGGTGATATCAACGACTGGATCTAGGAACTGTAATTCGCTCACTGGGGAGATCCCTCGGTCCGCCGCTGACAACGCCGGCCTTCGGGGTGACGCCCCGCAAAAATTCCAAATCGAGGTACTACCCAAAACGCGCCATTGCTTGACCTAAAGCGGGTAATCCCTTACCTTTAGCGCGATACATATAGTCCCATCGTTGAGGACTGTCAAGTCGCGTTTTGCAAATGTTGGGGCACTTAATTTCCGCTTGAAAGAAAATCATGCCCCGGCTTTGGGAATGTCATCCAACGTCTGGTAGCCCAACATGATGAAAGACTTGCTTCTGCGCTGGCCAGTGATTCGCCAGATTTTGTATGGCGGGGATGGCACGGGTCCGGAAGCCATGAGCGCCGCGACGCAGAACCTGCTTCCCAAAAATCACGGAGCCGAAGTCGCGCGGTCGGTTTGTCCTTACTGCGCCGTGGGATGCGGACAGCTCGTATCTCACAAAAATGGGAAATTGATCTCGATCGAAGGCGATCCCGAATCGCCGTTGTCACGCGGGCGTTTATGTCCCAAGGGCTCAGCGAGTTACGAGCTGCTAACCCACTCCCAACGGCTCAGCAAAGTGAAATATCGCCGGCCTTTCTCGCGGCAATGGGAAGAGCTGGAACTGAGCCAAGCGATGGAGACGATTGCCGACCGCGTCTGGGCCAGTCGCGAGCGCACGTTCGTGGAAACTCGCGACGGACAAACCCTGATGCAGACCACCGCCATTGCTCACCTTGGCGGCGCCACTCTCGACAACGAAGAGAATTACCTGATCAAAAAGCTGTTTACCGCGGGCCTGGGGATGGTGTGCATCAGCAATCAGGCCCGTATATGACACAGCTCTACCGTGCCCGGTCTGGGCACATCGTACGGACGAGGCGGAGCCACTACCGCGCCCAAAGACATGCTGAACTCCGACGCGATCCTCATCATGGGATCGAATATGGCAGAGAACCATCCCGTTGCCTTCCAATGGGTGGTCGAGGCGAAGGAAAAAGGGACCACGCTCATCCACGTGGATCCAAGATTCAACCGAACATCGGCCTTAGCCGACATCTGGGTGCCGCTACGTGCCGGTTCCGACATTATTTTTCTCGGCGCGCTGATCCGACACGTGCTCGAGAACGAACTTTATTTCTGCGAGTATCTGCTGCACTACACCAATGCGCCGGTGATCATTCCGGAAGGCTTTCGCGATACCGAAGATCTGGGAGGCGTCTTTTCCGGCTGGGATGCGGAGCGCAATTGCTACGACCCGAAGAGTTGGTGGTACGAGGGCGCCGATCAGCGCGCCGGTCATGCTCCGGGACGCGGAACTCCGGCCACGCCCGTTCCCGACCTGAACACCTATAAGAAAGATGAGACGCTGCAACACCCGCGATGTGTCTTTCAGCATCTGAAACGGCACTTCGCCCGCTACACACCGGAACTGGTCGAGCAGTACTGCGGAGTTTCGAGAGAAGCTTTTCTGCGTGTCGCCGACACATATTGCCGCGCATCGGGGCCGGAGAAGACTGGCGGAATCTGTTATGCGGTCGGCTGGACGCAACACTCCTCCGGAGTGCAGACCATCCGCTGCGCCGCGATTCTGCAGTTGCTGCTGGGCAACATGGGACGGCCCGGCGGAGGCATCATGGCGCTGCGCGGGCACGCTTCGATCCAGGGTTCCACCGACATTCCGACGTTGTATGACATTCTGCCCGGCTATCTCGGCATGCCGAAGTTTGGGCCATCCTCAAAGAGCCTTGATACATACATCGCGCAGAATTCTCCCAGAACCGGCTGGTGGCGGAATTTCGACAAGTACATCGTGAGCCTGTTAAAGGCCTATTACGGCGAGGCGGCGCAGCCGGAAAACGAATTCGGATTTCATTGGCTGCCGCGGCTCACCGGCGATCATTCCCATCAGGGATACTGGCTCGACATGATGGACGGCAAGATGGATGGCCTGTTTGTGATGGGGGAAAATCCTGCCGTGGCCGGTCCGAACTCGGGCATGGAGCGCCGTGCGCTCGCCAAGCTGAAATGGCTGGTGGTGCGTGATCTCGTGGATACGGAGACCTCATCGTTCTGGTCTTCGGCGCCGGAGGTTGTCAACGGGGAAGTGAAGCCGGAGGAAATTCAAACGGAAGTTTTTCTCATGCCTGCCGCGGGCCACGCCGAAAAAGACGGTACGTTCACGAATACGCAGCGTCTGCTGCAGTGGCATGAGAAGGCGGTCGAGCCTCCCGGCGACAGCCGCAGCGAGACCTGGTTCGTGTTTCACCTGGGCAATCTGTTGCGCGAGAAGGCGCGCAAAGATCCACGGCCAAGAAATGCCGGGCTGCTTGCCCTTACCTGGAATTACACCACCGGAGGGCCGCACGCAGAGCCCTCCGCAGCCGAAGTTTTGCAGGAGGTCAACGGCTACACCGTCCAGGACCGGCAACTCGTGTCGGGATTCGGCGCGCTCAAGGCCGATGGATCCACGGCGTGCGGAGCGTGGATCTATTCCGGAGTTTTCCCCAAGCCCAACGAAAATCGCGCCAATCAGCGCGCTTCCAAAGATTTCTACGGGCACGGCTGGGGCTTTGCCTGGCCATCGGACCGGCGCATCATTTACAACCGTGCCTCCGCGCGGCCAGACGGCCAGCCTTGGAGCGAACGCAAGAAACTGGTCTGGTGGGACTCCACCAATAAGAAATGGACCGGCAACGATGTGCCCGATTTCGTAGCCACAAAGCCGCCGAACTACATCCCGGGCGAAAATGCTGAAGGGGACGATGCGCTGGCCGGCGACAAACCGTTCATCCTGCATGCCGATGGGCTGGGATGGATCTGGGTGCCGAACGGTTTGGCCGACGGACCGCTGCCCGCCCATTACGAACCGCTCGAATCGCCAGTGCGAAATCCGATTTATCCCAGGCAGCAGGTGAATCCGGTTGCCATGAGCAAGAAGCGCAGCGGAAATGAGTATGCCTCGTCGCCCGATGAGCGTTTCCCCTATGTCCTGACCACTTATCGTCTTACCGAACATCACACCGGCGGAGGCATGACGCGGACGCTCTCTCACCTGGCCGAACTTCAGCCTGAGATGTTCTGCGAAATTTCCGTGGAGATGGCGCGCGAACTGAACATCACGCCGGGAGAATGGGTCACGATCACGACGCTGCGCGGAGCGATCGAAGCACACGCGCTGGTCACTCCCCGAGTGCAGACCCTCGAGATCGAGGGTAAACTCATCTATCAGGTTGGGCTGCCTTTTCACTGGGGATATTCCGGCTTGGTGAAAGGCGACATCGGCAACGACCTGATCGCGATCTCCGAGGAGCCGAACGTGCGCATCATGGAATCGAAGGGCGTGCTGTGCAACGTGCTTCGCGGACGACAGTGCGCCACGACGGCGCGGAGAGGAGAACGTCATGTAAGTGATGATCAACTCGAAACAGCCTTGCTGTTCAACCGATGAGGGTAGGCCCCTCGGAACCGGCTTACAGGAGCAGGTTCCAAACCACCTTCAGCGGCTGTGGTC
>JASHOT010000246.1 GCA_030040965.1 Candidatus Sulfotelmatobacter sp.
CTGTGCGCCAGCTTCGCGTTGGTGAACCTCTATCTGCACCGCAGACGGCTGGCCGTGGCGAGGGGGTAGTGTCTCTGGACCTCGCGTAAATAGCGGGTTCGGTAAGGCCGTAAGCAATTCGGGGGAGTTCGTGACCTGTGCACACCCTGAAATTCCTGCCGCCTTCAAAATCGATGGTTGCTCAGAGCTTCCCTAAAAGAAAGAAGGTTCCTCCGCCTCGCTTCGCGACGCGTCGGGATGACAAAACTAGGAACGGAAGCGGCGCTCACTTTTTGTGAGCGCTTTTTTTCGCTCAGGATGGCAGAACGTTTAGAATGATCGCCGTCGTTCTGATCGGTACCACTGGGCGACACGCCCGCGAGAGCCGGCGGGACGCCGGCGCTACTCATGATTCCCTTTCTTCGCAAGCAGTTCAACGCGAACTTTACTCCTGAAAAATATCAGGCATTCTTGCGGCGGATTGACGACGTGTGCGGAACGCACGTGTCGTTCCGGCTGGCTGAGACGCCGTGTTTTTTCCCCAAGGAATTGCTCGATCGGATGGCGAAAGACGGCAAGGAATTGATTCGGCAACTCGTCGATAGTCCGGGGTATCTCGCGAAATCGGATGAGGCTGTGCCGGCGGAGTTCGAGGTGCCGAATGAGCCGCCGCATCCGATGTTTGTGCAGGTGGATTTTGGGCTGGTGCGGGATGCGAATGGCGGGTTGCAGCCGAAACTGGTCGAATTGCAGGCGTTCCCTTCTTTGTATGCGTACCAGGGGCCATTGGCAGAGGCGTACATCGATGTATATGGATTGCGGGAAAAAAACAGGTTCCTCACCGCGCCTTCGGCGCGGTTCGGAATGACATCACATAAGAGTGAGTTGGCGGATTCGCAGCTGAAATATTTTCTCGGCGGGCTTGATAGGAATTCTTATCACGAACTATTGCGGCGGGCGATTGTGGGGTCGCATGATCCGGAGAATGTGATTCTGATGGAGATTGATCCGCTGCATCAGAAGACGTTGCCGGATTTTCTGATGACGGAAAAAATGCTGGGCGTGCGGGCGGTGGATATTGTCGACATCAAGAAAGAGGGTGCGCGTCTTTACTATGAGCGCGACGGAAGACGCATCCCGATCCAGAGAATTTATAACCGCGCGATTGTGGATGAGCTGGAACGGAAGAATGTGAAACTGAATTTCGACTGGCGCGATGAGCTCGATGTGGAGTGGGCGGGGCATCCGAACTGGTATTTCCGGATCAGCAAGTTTTCGATTCCTTATTTGAAGCATGAGTCGGTGCCGAAGACTGTTTTCCTGGACAGCCTGTTTCTGGACCGGCTGGGGGAGATTCCCGCGGATCTCGAGAATTACGCGTTGAAGCCGCTGTATTCGTTCGCCGGGCTGGGCGTGGTGATTGCGCCGAAGAAGGAAGACATTACGGCGATTCCGGCGGCGAAGCGGCCGTATTACATTCTGCAGGAGAGGATGCATTTTGAGCCGGTGATCGAGACTCCGTTTGGCGGGACGAAGGCGGAGGTGCGGGTGATGTACATTTGGCTGGAGGATTTGACGCCGGTGTTGACGATTATCCGCATGGGGCGGGGGCTGCAGATGGGTGTGGATCACAACAAGAATATGGAGTGGGTGGGCGCGTCAGCGGGGCTCTGGGTGGAGAGTAAATGATTCGTGCGATCGTTGCTTTTTGTGGAGTTGCGATTGGGGTTGGCGGCCTGCCGGGATATGGGCAGTCATGCCCACAGGCAGTGATCGTGAACGTGCTGAACGCGCGCGGGCTGCCGATTCCGGATTTGCCGGCATCGAGTTTTAAAGCTTCCTCGCATGGAAAAAGGGTCACGGTGCTTTCGGCAAGTTTGCGCAGCGATCCGAGCACGCGAACTTACGTCCTGCTGGATATGGGCACGAGTATGAGCGGAATTGGAGCGCAAGGAATCGACAAGTGGAAGATTGCGCGCGGGGCAGCTGCGGATTTCCTGAACGTTGCGCCGCCGCAGGCGGAGATCTCGATGGCGATGTTCTCGGACACAGTTGATCGCAAATTTCTGAGCAGAAATGAGCGACAGGCCATGACAGATTGGCTGAACGGCCCTGAATCTCTGCGGGCATCCGGGCTCAAGGGGAATTCGGCGATTTATCGCACAATTGTGGAGACGGCGAAGACGATGCAGCCGGCCCGTCCGGGCAGTTCGATTTTTTTGATCTCGGATGGAGTCAACGACAAAACATTTCCGATGACGGCGAACGTAGACGACGAACTGGAATCGAGTGGAATACGGCTGTTCTCGTTCATGCTGGACGATTCGCACCCGGCGGAGAGCGGCATTGCGGCGGGAGGACTCTCGGAAAGCGTGCCGCCGCCGAACCCGGATGCGAAGAAAGTATCGGAACTGGTGCGGAGGTCAGGCGGGTTGGGATACACGCTGTATCCGGGCGGCAACAGGGTGGGCCAGTCATTCGGTGTGAGCTACGAATATGACGAGCGAATGCACCAGAATGTGCGCGCCTCAGTCTCGGAGATCGAGATAGCGATCAGCAACTTCTACATTCTGAGCCTCAGTTTGCCGGACGATGCACGGCGGATCGAGGACTTTCAATTTGAAGTAGTGGATGCCCAGGGCAAGGTGCGGAAAGATGCGATCGTGGCGTTCCCGGCACGGATACCGGGATGTACGATGGCAACGGGGCGTTAGACCTGCCAGGTTTATTCGGCGGGCATCGCTGAAAACCGGCGAGTAAACAGAATTCCGCCGATCACCAGAACAATCGTCACACTAATGAACAGGATCAGCCATCCCCAATGGTCGATGGGATGGCGAAGAACGCGTACGAAGTGGCGGCCGTAATGCGCGGCGAGGAAGGCGAGTCCAAAATAGCGTGCAGCGCGGCTTACGGTGACCACGACAAGGAATTTGATATGCGGATAATCAGATGCGCCGGCGGCGGCGAAGAACATGCTGGTGGGCGTGGGCAAAGGAATGGCGGTAGAGGCGGCGAGGGTTCCGGTGCCCCATCGTTTGAAGAGGTGAAGAGATTTTCCCACCTTGCTTTTGTTGAATTTTTTGTCGAGATAGGCTGAGCCGGCTTTGCGCGCGAGGCGAAACGTAAGATAGGCGCCAATCGCCGATCCGGCGGTAGCTGCAGCGGCATATTCATACCAGGGATTGCGATGACTGGCAGCGAGGATGACGGTAATGATGTCGGCACCCTGGAATGTGGGCAGTGGAGAGCTGTCGAGTATGGCTAATGCGAAAAGACCGGCGGCGCCAAGGTGGGCGAGTGTGGCGGTAAAACTTCGGCCGAGGGAGCGGCGGCGGACAGCCTGGAGAAGAACAGACGACATACAGGCAATATATCGTTAAGCGATGACAAGCGAGCGATCAGCCAGACCGGAGCGGGGAAAAATAGAAGCCTGAGTTTCGGATCCGGGATTCAGATTCAGCGTGGGGATGGAAATCAGGGGTGCGGGCGTTTTTGAACGATCGTAGTTTCGAGTTCGCGGCCATTGGGGCGCAGCAGGAACATCTTGTTGCCTTCAAAGCGGAGGGAAACCGCGGCGGCGCGGGCGAACTCACCGGGAACGTATCCGCTGGCGGACTCGATAGAGTATTCACCGATGTATTGCGTATCGTTGACATTCACAACAACGGCGGTTCTGCGGCGTGATCGGCCGGCAAATTCCTGCATAATTTCGCGTTCAGCCTGAACCCAGTTTTCGGTATCGCGGCCAGCAAGCCTGCCGCTGCGAACGTAGAGTTCTTCGGCGCGGCGGCGGATGGCTTCGTGGAGATCAGGCGGTGCGGGAGTCGAGGTTTGGTCACGCGAGGTCTTGGACATGAGCCAGCTCTTCGAAAAGCCTTTTTGAGGACATTTCATAATCCATATCGTCGAATAAGACACGGCCGATACGCCAGCTCTGAAACGAAGGTCGGTGAACTCTCAGAATCGGGAATTGTAATCTTCAGCGCGGCTGCTACTCTTTGTTGGTTGAAGATGCATCGTTTTGTAACCCAAGCCAGCGCATGGCTTCGGAGCGATCATAGAAAACGTGCATTTGAGCTTTGCCGCGGGCGATTTCGTGATAAGCCTGCATCATGCGTCCCAGGCCGAACATGAGCGGCTGGGAGGCGACGAGGGCGCGTCGCGCCTCGGCAGAAAAAAACTGGCGGGTGGCGAGAACACGCAACTGCTGCGAGGAGAGATCGGCGACTGTAACTTCGGAGGCGTCGAGCAGTTGATTGAAGCTGGGGTCGAAGTCAGGATCGTTGACGAGCTGGTCCTGATGAGCCTTGGCTTCGGCGAAGGTCACATGTCCTGAGGCAGTCGTACTCACCAAGCGGCGCTGCTTGTCGATGACGTAGCGGCAGGGCATGGCGTAAATCCCCGCGGTGCATTGTATACCTCAAATGGAGACGCTCTCGCGTCTTCGTGCAACTTTCCGTTTTTCGGAACTTCAGCGGAAGGCCTTGCACCAGAAGTGTGGGTTAGTCCACCGATCGCACATCGTCGGGCAGGGCAAGCTGGAAGGTGCAGTCGTTCGCGGGCTTGCAGGAGAGAGTTCCGCGGCGAATGATTTTGACAGGCGTATCGTCGGGAAATTTCTGACGGTATTTTGCGGATTGCAGGGCTTCGGCGAACGCGGAGAGCTTGTCGTCGCCGCTTACGAATTTCGAGGCTTCGACGGTCGCGATGGAGCTTTGCCCGGAACTCAACAGGACAAGAAAGTCGGCTTTGCCCTCGACTTTGGCGGCGTTGGCGAGGGTTATGGGCTGGTCAGAGTCGCCGTGCAGGCGATCCAGAGCGGCGGCGACTTTATCATCGCCGCCGAGAATCGTTGCCAGGCGCTGTCGCGTCTCGGGATCGGCACGGCGTGCCTGGAGCGATTGAACATAGAAACGCGCAGCCTCGGTTTTGTTTCCCTTCTTTTCGTAAATCTGCCCGAGATGGTCGCCAACCTCGGCGGATGCATTCAGTTGCCACGCGGCCGAGACATATCTTTCCGCGGAATCGAGATTGCCTTCGGCGAATGCAACCCAGCCCAGCGTGTCCCAGTAGGCAGCGAGTTCGGAGACCAGGCGCAAATCGCGCGGCTTGAGCTGATCGAGTGAAACATTGCGCAGGCGCGTGGCGGTTCCCGTCACGGCAGACTCGGCATAACGGCGGGCCACGTCGAGATGAACCTTCCTGCGCGCGAGATCGTAGGCGATGGAATTCCAGACGGAGGGAGTGGCGGAGATCGTCAGAGCTTTGTCGAAGGCAGCCATGGCCTTTTCGTCCTGGCCAAGATTGAGATAGGCCTCTCCGAGATTGACCTGCGGCGTGGCGCTATCTGAACTAATTGAGACGGCCTTTTCCAGCTCAGGAACGGCATCTTCGTATTTGTGTTGTTCGAGCAACGATTCGCCGTAATTTGCGTGCGCGTGCTTGTCGAGGGGCTGAACCTCGATCTGCTTCTTGAACCACTTATCGGCTTCTTCGTATTTACGCTGGCGAAGGTAGACGCGACCGAGATTGTTATAGGCATTTTCGTCGAACGGGTTGAGCTCGATCTGCTGCTGGTAGGCATTGATGGCAAGGCGATCCTGCCAGTCATCGAAATAGGCGAGGCCAAGGTCATTCCAGACACTCTTGCTCTTGGGATCGGCCTCTACAGCGCGGTTGAGCAAGGAAATCGCCTGCGTGTAGTTTCCATTTCTGCGCGCCTCGTTGGCGCTGTGGATCAGGTCAGAGGTTTTCATGTCGGCCGGAGCGGAGCGGGTGTCGGCGACCGCACTTTCGACGGAGAGCCATTGCGCGCTGTCGGAGAGAGCACTGCGGCGGAAGGCGCGATAGTCGTCGGCGCGAGCCGGCGGAAGCTCGCTCATGCGCACGGTCAACTTGCGCTCGGCGGTGAAAGTGTTGCCATCGAGCTTGTAGGTGGATTGATAGGCGCCGTAATCGCGCTCGATGGTGATGGGCACGGGTGCGGAGACATGATACCGGGAAGCTAACTCGAGCTTGAGACGGTAGGTGTGTTGGTGGGCCGGGCCGAGTTTGAAAGTGTCTTCGTCGGAGCTATCGGGGTCTTCCTCGGTTTCATCGATATTGTCGCTGACTTGCGCCAGCGACAGATGAGAAAGCGGCAGCTTTATGTCAACTTTCTTTTTCGACCAGTCCAGATAATTTCCCTTGCTGACCTGGTAGGAGATGGTGAATGGCTCGCGGGTTGCGGCCGGATCAGAAATCTTGATATTGGAAACTTCGCCGCCAAGCGCTTTATTAAACGTTTCCATGGTTTTCTGCCACTGGGCCTGTGCGAGGTGACGGAACAGCATTCGCTCGAGCAGTTCAGAATCGCCGCGCAGCGTGTAGGTGACGGTGGCGTCGAGCCGCCCGCTGTCATCTACTTTTCCCGTGACTTCGGCGAGTTCAGTGTCGGGCATGGGCGGATCGGCGGGAGTTTCCTCGAGATGCGGCACGCCACCGGGAGGGATTACGAGGGCTTGTTTCTTGCGCAGGGAATAGGAGAGCAGGCGAAAGGGAGCAACCTCGGTGGTCGTGTCCATCCATACTTCTTCGTTCTTGAGTGTCAACAGAGTGATGGCATGGTTGAACTGCGCGGGCGAAGGAACGTCGGGGTCGATTTTGCGACTGGCGTTGATGAGAACGGTGGAGGAGTTTAGGCCTTCGGCTTCGAGCAGTGCGGCGAGGAGCGTGTTCTTGTCTTTGCAATCGCCGTACTGATTGTGAAGAACGTCGGCCGCAGCCTGGGGTTGATAGCGTGCCAGGCCGAGCGACAGACTAACGTAGCGGAAATTTTTGGCGACGAAATCGTAGAGAGCTTCGGTTTTGTCGAGATCAGTTGTGAGTCCCTTGGTGAGTTCGTCTGCCTTGGCGCGAACTTCTTTGGATGGAACGCGGCGGT
>JASHOT010000247.1 GCA_030040965.1 Candidatus Sulfotelmatobacter sp.
TGCTGGTGTCGCGGTTTCCATTGGCGAAAATGGCCTGATTGCCGAGGCCCGTGTTGGCGCCGCCACCACCGAGGAAGTCCGCGTGAACGCCGGGACTAAGAATTGCCAGTTGCGTGAAGCTGCCTGTGCCCAATGGTGTCGTTTCGATGGTGTTGGTATCGACCACATAGCCGATCGTGGTGTCCACCTGATTCATCAAGGGAGTGGCGTCGACGGTGACGGTGGTTGCCACTTTTCCAGGCGTAAGCTTCGCGTTTACCGTGCTCGTGCGGTTGCCTTGCACGATGATCACCGGATAAACGGCAGTCTCGAAGCCTTCGCGGATGATCTTGACCTCATAGGTGCCGATGGGAAGGTCGGAGAGCAAGTAGGATCCGTCGGTCTTGGTTTGCGCAGTGACTTCCAGATTGGTAGCGACGGCGCGGGATTTGACTGTGGCGCCTTGCACGACCGCGCCGCTGACGTCAGTTACACTTCCGGTGATGGCGCCCAGAGTCTGTTGCGCAAGCGCGCGAGGTGCGATGGTGGTGAGGGAAAGTGCGAAGATCAGACTAGAGAAAATAAAATGAAAAAAGAAACGAGGAGCGAGAGCAGCTTTCGCAGAGGGCACGGGCAAATCCTCCTGGTCACTTAACCGCCCGTTATAACAAAGGGGATCGACGACCTTCAAGAAAAGTTGGGCAATTTTGGTGAATTTGTTTTCTGAGCTCGAGGATAATTTTTCTTTCGATTTCGCTGTAGCGGCGCAACTTGCATGCGGCGCAGATCGCTCGATGTTGCAGGATTTTGCATACCGACGTGGAATCGAATAACGGAGAAAGTGGACGAGCCCAGGTGAGCGAGAAGCAGGACAAAGACGAGCAGTACAAACCGGTCCCTCTACGCGCTGGTTTATGCGTCGACTGCCGCTTCATGCGTCTGATGCGATCGGATCGCGGATCAACTTTTCTGTTGTGCCAGCGTTCGACGACGGACCCGGCGTTTCCAAAATATCCGCGGCTGCCGGTACTGCAGTGTCGCGGATACGAGCAAATTTCTTCCTCGGAACATCACGAGAAATGACGATCAGACGACGAGGCGGATTGCTAGGAAATTCCGAGTTCTTTGGCCAACGCCTTCCACTTGCTATCGACCAGCACCTTAGTCTTTGCATCCATCACGATTTCATCGGGCCAGGGACGCGTGAAGCCCTCGCTGGCCCACTTGCGCGTCGCGTCGATACCCATCTTCGATCCGTAATTGGGCAGGCGAGAGGCATGATCGAGAGAATCAATCGGGCCGAGCGTGAACTGGATATCGCGTTCGGGATCGATGTGGTTGCAGACCTTCAGCACGACATCGGCGATGTTCTGCACGTCGACATCTTCATCGACCACCACGATACATTTCGTAAACATCGCCTGGCCGAGTGACCAAATGGCGTGCATGACTTTTCGAGCCTGCCCCGGATACGATTTCCGGATGGAAACGATCATGAGATTGTGAAAGACGCCTTCGATGGGCATGTTGATGTCGACCAGCTCGGGGATGGTGAGCTTCATGGCGGGCAAGAAGATCCTCTCGACAGCCTTGCCCATATACGCGTCTTCCTGGGGCGGCTTGCCCACGATCGTCGTGGCATAGATCGGATCCTTGCGGTGCGTAATGCAGGTGACGTGAAAGACGGGATAGAGATCTTCAAGAGAATAAAATCCGGTGTGATCGCCAAAAGGCCCTTCGCTGCGGAGTTCGTCGAGATTGACGTAGCCTTCGAGCACGATTTCGCTGGACGCGGGCACTTCGAGATCGACTGTCTCGCACTTGACCAGATCAACCGGAGCACCGCGAAGAAATCCGGCGATCAGATATTCTTCGATCTCCGGCGGCGCGGGCACGATCGCGGAAAAAGTCACGGCAGGGTCGGTGCCGATGGCAACGGCAACTTCCATTTTTCCCGACGGCCGCTCACCGTCAGCCAGTACGCTGCCGCCGGAAGAGCGCGCCATGATGTCAACGGCGGCCGATTTCCCTGATTTCTCTTCCATGGCCCCGCGCATGCGCTCGCGTGCGTGCTCGGCGGCAACTTTCTGCCGCTGCCAGTGCATGCCGGTTGAGCGCTCGTCGTAAATTTGCATGCGATACATGCCCAGATTGCGCTTGCCGGTTTTTGGATTGCGCGTGGTGACGCAGGGCAGAGTGATGAATCGTCCCGCATCTTTCGGCCAGCACTGCAGAACAGGGAATTGAGAGAGAGAGAAATTGTCCCGCTGAATGACTTCCTTGCACGGGCCGGTGGCGACCGTGCGCGGAAAGAATTTGCCCGCTTCGGTCAGAAGAGGCAGCATTTTGAGTTTATCGAGAAAGCCCTGCGGCGATTTAACGTCCATGAACATGCGCATGCGGTCGGCGATTTCATCGAACGAGTTCACGCCGAGGGCAAGTTTCATCCGCGCCTCGGAACCGAATTGATTGATCAGCAACTGCGAGCCAGGATGGCCTTTCACGTTCTGAAAGAGCAGGGCAGGTCCGCCTGCCGCGCGTGTGGAGCGGGCACTCTTGCCCGCGTCCGGTTGCGTCAGATGCATCTTCGATAGGCGGTCGGTGATTTCGGCAATTTCCAGGATGGGATCGACTTCAGTGTGAATGCGTTTCAGTTCGCTGGCGCGGTCGAGCGCGGCGATCCATTGACGAAGGTCGTCGAAGGGCAAAGGATTCCTTTCGGTGCGGCTGAATCCGACCGACGATTATAAGTGATTTGCGTGACAACATTGAGGCTTCCGCCCGCGCCATCTGATGCCAAAGATGTAACGCCAGGTCGGATACCGAGCACATTCTCAGCGCGGAACAGTTTCGGGATAGAGCCGCGCTCGGCACTCAGGGCAAATTCCGTGGGTAAAATCGGCATCGGTGTGCTTGATGATGTACGACTCCAGAGTGCTCCACGCGCCCTTTTCGTCGCGAATCTTTCGGCAGGAGGCACAGATGGGTAACAGCCCGCTCAGTGTCCTGATCTTTCCCAGCGCGACCTGGAGTTCGGTGATCAGGCGCTCGCGTTCCATCTCCGCCGCTTTGCGTTCCGAGATGTCGCGAATGATGGTGCAGGTTTTGAGTTTTCCAGTCGGACCATGAAACATGACGGAGGAAACCTCCACTGGAAAAAGAGTTCCGTCTTTGCGTTTGGCAGTGAGTTCGCCATGCGTGGCGCCCGTCTCTCTGCGCTCGGCCATCATCTCGGCGAGCCTTGGGTTGGAGGCATCGAGCACTCCCTGTCGGCCTATTTCAATAATTTCTTCGCGACTTCGCCCCAGGATGCGGCAGGCGGCCGGATTCGCGTCCATCACCGATCCGTCGGGCGCGGTGAGCATCAGCCCGTCCAGGCTGTTTTCGAAGAGCATGCGATAGAGCACTTCGGCATTGGGCAGGGAATCTCCCATGCCTGTGGGCGAGGATTTAGTCGTCATGGATTCAATAAGAAGTCTTGATTACAAAATCGCGACACCCGAGATCGCGAACGACAGTTCAGAGTTGCAGAGATTTTATGCGAATCAGTGCGCTGCGGCAACTGACGAAAGGGAAAGAGCTTACTAGCTTGATAGCGGCGACCGAGGCTTGCCGCCGCTAAGGGCCAATCTGTGATTCTAATCACACCTTTTTGTGACTTACATGGTTTACGGCCTTCGCGGCGACTGGCAGAATGGCATCGGTATGTACTAGAAGGTTAAGCCCCGAATCCGCCAGTTGGGGTAAACTCAGGGGATTCGGCGGATTGAAACTAAAGAAGACTAGAAGCATTCAAGGCCTATGTCACTACTCTGGCTGCGTTTCGCGTTAGCGTGCTACTTCATCGGGTTGGTCTACGCCTTTGTCGCGCTCAACCGTACCAGCGACCTGTTCGCCCGGATCGCCCTGCACGCCGCCAGCCTGGGGATGGTCTTTCATTTTGTCTCCCTGGTCGAGCTTTTTCTTTCCGGGCAGGTGGTTTGGGCGTCGGTGCATAACGGCGAGTCACTGCTGGCGTTTTTCTCGATGATCTTTTTCATGGTCGTCTATGCGATCTATCACACGACGTCGCCGGGGGTGGTCGTCTTTCCGATCGTCTTTTTTCTGACTTTTGTGGCCGCTGTGGATCAGCAGCCAGTCCTGCTGACCACTTTCGTGCAGCGCCGGGGATGGCTGATCGCTCACATCATTTTGATCTTTACCGGATACGCGGCGCTGGTTCTTAGCTTTGGAGCCAGCCTGCTTTATCTGGTGCAGGAGCGCCGGCTCAAATCGAAAAAGCCGACGAGCCTCATTTCCTTTCTGCCCGCGCTCGAAGTCATCGACCAGATCGGGTATCGTTCCTTGCTGCTCGGCTTCCCGTTCATGACGCTCGGCCTGCTCACCGGATCGGTGGTCGCAGTCGCCACTTACGGCCGCGTGGATTTTCTGGATCCTAAGATTTTGTTGTCGCTGCTCATGTGGGCCGTCTACATGCTGATGGTCTTCACTCGCTGGAACTCGGGATGGCGTGGCCGCCGCGCCGCTATTCTGGCCAGTTTCGCCTTCGTGGCTGCACTCGCCGCGTGGGCCGCAAATTACTTCTCAACCATTCACAGGTTTGCCGCCTTATGAGATTCCAGCTCATTGGCGTGAATCACAAGAGCGCCCCGCTCGAAGTGCGGGAGCGGCTGGCGATTCCGGAATCTCGCCTGCCCGATACTTGTCGCGAGCTGACGGCGTACCCGGGAATCGAAGAAGGAATGGTGATTTCCACCTGCAATCGCGTCGAGGTCGTGACGCACACCGCCAATGGGCATGCCGACCTGCGCGGATTTCTGCACGACCATTTTCATCTCACTCCGGAAGAACTGGACGCGCATCTCTACGAGTTTCGTGAAAAAGATGCGGTGCGGCATATTTTCCGCGTAGCCTCGAGTCTCGATTCGATGGTGGTTGGCGAGGCACAGATTCTCGGCCAGGTGAAGGAAGCTTATGCCACCGCCCGTGCCGTCGGCGCCGTTCGCGGGCAGCTCGATCAGCTCTTCAGCCGCGCCTTCGCTGTGGCCAAGCGTGTGCGCACGGAAACGGCGGTCGGGTCGTCTTCGGTATCGATCGCCTCAGTGGCCGTGGAGCTGGCCAAGAAGATTTTCGGCACGCTGCAGGGCAAGAATGTCTTTATTGTGGGCGCTGGAAAAATGAGCGAGCTGGCAGCGCGGCATCTGATGGCGCACGGCTGCGCATCTATTTTTGTCGCCAATCGCACGTACGAGCGCGCCATCGGATTGGCGCAAAAGTTCAACGGGCAGGCCATCAAGTTCGAAGATCTTTACTCGACCTGCGACCGCGCCGATATCGTCATCACTTCCACCGGCGCGCCCCATGCGATTTTCCGAAAAGAGCATGGCGAACAGTTTCTTGCCCGCCGCAAGAACCGCCCGATGTTTTTCATTGATATCGCCGTGCCGCGCGACGTTTCGCCTGACATGGGCAAACTCGACGGCATTTTCACGTACGACATCGATGACCTGCAACAGGCAGTTGCCGGCCACATTGCGGATCGACGCAAAGAGGCCGAGCACGCGGAAGCGATCATTGCCAGCGAGGTGGAAAAATTCGAGGCACGTATCAGCACGCTTGATGTGGTGCCAACGATCGTGAGTCTACAGGATCATCTGGAGACGATTCGGCAGGCGGAAATTGATCGCGTGCGCGGGCGCATGGGACAGCTGACGCCGGAGCAGGAAATCGCGATCGAAGCGCTGACGCGAGGAATTATTAATAAAGTGATGCATACGCCGATCACGACGCTGAAGTCGGCGGCGAAAGAATCGGAAGCGACGACGGTGGTCGATGTGGTGAGAAGGCTATTTAATCTGCAAGTGAAAGGGAAGGACGCACAGCGGGAGTCGAAAAAAGAGGAAGTGGGGACAAGGCAGTGAGCGAGTCATGCGTGTCCCGCACCGAATGGCCGGGACTGATCTTTCACCCGCTTTTCACAGTTCTTGGTTGCCTTCTGTCGATTGGGTGCCTCCTTGCTGTTGAAGGCATGCTGTCGTTCCCGCACCATCGTCCCTACGAGGTAGACAGCGTATTTAATCCGACCCTCTGGATCCCGAGCTTGCTTGTTGGGCTAATCGTCAACCGATTCGTCCGGCACAGCTGGGCATTTCTGGCACCTGCAGCGATTGGGGCCCTTGTGATTTCTGTAATGGTTTATTGGGACGTCTCGCTCTTCCGAAAATCTGCCTACGAAATAGGCCTGGCGCACGGCCACGTGTGGCGGTACGAACTTGGAATGCTGTTCGCCCCCGTGTCTTCGGTCTCGCCACAAAAGAGCGAAAGGGTTCTCAGGCAGCTATTTTTCACTTTTCCTTTTCTGAGTTCCGTCGCATATTCAGTAGGCGCCTGGCTGGCAATCGGATTTCGAGAAGTTGAACGCCGGTCGGCGGCCAACGCGATCGAAAGAAATGACTCCACGCACATCTAACCTTCGCATAGGCTCGCGCGGCTCGCAACTTGCCCTCTGGCAGGCGAACCACATTTCTGCGCTGCTTCGCGAGCGCGGCCACGAAGTAGAAATCGAAATCATCCACACCACCGGCGACAAAATCACCGACGTGGCCCTCGCCAAAGTCGGCACGAAAGGAATGTTCACGAAAGAAATTGAAGAAGCGCTCGCAGCAGGCAAAGTCGATCTGGCCGTGCATTCGCTGAAAGACTTGCCGACCGAACTTCCCGCAGGATTTGAAATCGCTGCCATCACCGAGCGCCAAGACCCACGTGATGCATTCTGCTCCGTCCACTTCCGCCAAATCGACGATCTTTTCGCGGGCGCGCGCGTCGGCACCTCAAGCCTGCGGCGCCAGGCTCAACTGAAGGCCATCCGTCCCGATCTCGACATTCACCCCTTGCGCGGCAACGTCGACACGCGTCTGCGCAAATTGGAGGAGGAACAATACGACGCGATCATCCTCGCGTCGGCAGGCTTGAAGCGCCTCGGCAAGACGGAGTTGATCAAGCAGATCATTCCCGCTGAGATCATGTGCCCGGCTGCCGGTCAGGGAGCGCTGGGCATTGAAATCCGCGAGGGCGACACGAAGACACGGGAACTGCTGGTTTTTCTGAACGATCCCGCCGCCCGCGCCGCGACTACTTGCGAGCGTGCGCTGCTGAATTCGCTCGGCGGAGGCTGCCAGGTCCCCATCGGGGCATTCGCCGAGATGCGAGATGGCAAGCTGCATCTCGAATCGCTTGTCGCCGATCCCGACGGATCCAAGCTTCTGCGCGACTCACGCGACGGAAGTATTGAAGACGCGGAAAAGATCGGCAACGACGCCGGGGCTGCGCTGCTGGCCCGCGGCGGCGATGCGATCCTGGAAGCTGTCTACGGCCGCGGCCTGGCCGTGCCACCCCAACCGTGACAGCTCTATGACCCATGGCAGATTTCTTCTGCAACTCCTTGGTGGTTCGGAGAACTCCACGCATCTGCGTCGGTGGGTAAATCTCTGGCCGCCATTTCTCGGGATGGGCATTCGCGTCAAGCACATCGCCCCTGACATGAAGGCGATCGACGTGGAAATGAAACTCCGCTGGTGGAACGCCAACTATGTGGGCACACATTTCGGCGGATCGCTCTTCGCCATGACGGATGCTTTCTACATGCTCATGCTGATGGCCAACCTTGGCCGGGACTACATCGTGTGGGACAAGGCGGCAACGATTCGCTACCGCAAACCGGGGCGGGGAACGGTTCGCGCCGAATTCCGCCTGAACGACGCGCAACTCGACGATATTCGTGACAAACTAAAGACGTTGCCGAAGTACGAGCCTGTGTTTACGGTCGATGTGAAAGACGAGCAGGGAATTGTGATCGCCGAAGTGGAGAAGTTGCTTTACGTGCGGAAGAAAGACGCGACGCCAAGTTAGCTGAAGAAACGCTATGTACATCCCGGAACATTTTCGCGTGCGCGATCAGGCTGATGCGGTCGGGTTCATGCGGGCCAATCCGTTCGCGATTCTTGTTTCTTCCACCGGGGAGGGGCCGTTCGCGACGCATCTGCCGCTTGTGATCCGGGAAAATGGCGAACAACTCATGCTTCGCGGCCACGTCGCCAAGGCGAACCCACACTGGAAACATCTGGAGCAGAATCCTGGGAATACCCTCGCCATCTTTCACGGTCCGCACGCCTACATCTCTCCCGCGAATTACACGACGCGCGAAGTCGTACCCACCTGGAACTACGGAGCCGTTCACGCTTACGGCAATGCGCAAGTCTTTTCCGCGCCGGAGGATTTGCTGAGTATCTTGCATGACCTGATCCCCATGTTCGAGCCCGCATACGCAGAGCAATGGGCCAGCTTGAGCCAGCCCTACCGGGAACGCATGCTCAGCCATATCGTGGGATTCGAAATCCCGGTCACAAGGATCGAGGCTAAGTTCAAGCTCAGCCAGAACCGCACAAAAGACGAGCAGGCGAATGTAATACATTCGTTGAGCGCGTCGCACGACACGATAGTTTCCGGAGTTGCCGACCTCATGCGCGAGCAGGGACTCGGAAAGCAGGATCAGGGACTCGGAAAGTTGGGGCTCGAAAAGAAAGAGTGATGCAATTTGGGGCGGGTGCTGGCGCTGCCAAGTCTAGCCATGCAAGTCTAGCCATGCGAGTTTAGCCATGAACGATAAGCCCAAATCGTCGTTGAATCGGCCGCTCGAAGGCGTCCGCGTGCTGGTTGGGCGCGCGCGACATCAGGCGGGAGCACTTTCCGGCGAGCTGAGCCAGCTCGGTGCGAATGTGATCGAAATACCGTTCATCGAAATTCGCAAGCCAAGGTCGTTCCGCGCGCTCGACGGCGCATTGAAGAATCTGAGCCAATACCACTGGCTCATCCTGACCAGCGCGAACGGCGTGGAAGCGATGTGGGAGCGCATGGAAGGGCTGAGAATCGCGAAGGGATCGCTCGATCATCTGCGCATCGCTGCGATCGGCCCTGCCACCAAAAAGGCCATTGAGAAACGCGGCGTTCACGTGGATGTCGTCCCCAAGGAATATGTTGCTGAATCGGTCGTGCGCAGTCTGAGCAAAAAAGTGAAAGGAAAGCGCGTGCTGCTGGTTCGGGCCAAACTCGCGCGCGACGTGATCCCGCGCGAACTGCGCAAAGCTGGGGCGAAGGTTGACGTAGTCGAAGCCTACGAAACAGTTGTACCGCAACATTCGCGGCGCAGGCTGCAAGCCGTGCTCAGGAATCCGAATCAGCGCCCGCACGTCGTCACGTTCACCAGTTCATCGACGGTAAAAAACTTTGTTGAATTGCTCGGATCCGGCCACGGTAGGGCAATTCATGCATCTCGCGCGCGAGGGCGCGCGCGCCACACGGAATGGGAAGGCATCTTCATGGCGTCGATCGGTTCGGTCACTTCAGCCACCCTGCGCGAGTTTGGACTCCCAGTCGATATCGCCGCCAAAGAGTTCACCATCCCCGGACTGGTCGCAGCCATTGTGAAGTTCTGCGCACCGCACCGCTAGAGAGTCGCCCTCCAGGCCGTAGCTTATTCGTTCACCGAGCAAGCGCAATCGGCCGGCACGATGTGGGCCAGCAGAAAATCGGCCACGCGTTTGTAGGCGTCGATCTGATTTTCCACGCGGGCGAAACCGTGGCCTTCATTTTCGTAGATCTTGTAATCGACCGTTCCGCCCCGCTTTCGAATGGCGTCCACAACCTGCTGCGTCTCCGATTTGGGACAGCGTGGATCGTGTCCGCCAGCGAGCAGAATCAGCGGCGCTTTGATCTGGTCGATGAAGTTGATCGGCGAGCGATCTTCGTACAGTGCCTTGTTCTTGACTGGATCGCCCATGGTTGCCAGATCGGATTGCTGCAGCACTGGATCTTCGTTTTCGATTTCCGTGAACCAATTCACGAACGGCACAATCGGCACGCCCGCCGCCCAGGTCTCGGGAGACTTCGTGACCGCCATCATGCTCAGATAGCCGCCGTAGCTGCCGCCCATCACCGCAATCTTTTTCGGATCGAGATGCCCGGTCTGCTTGATCCAGTCGACGCCGGCGAGCACGTCCTGCAAATCTCCGCCGCCCATGTCGAACAGATTGGCGTTCTCAAATTCTTTTCCATAACCTGTACCGCCGCGATAATTCGGCGCCAGCACCATGTACCCCTGATTCACCGCGAACTGCACGAACCGGTTGAACGAGTTCATGCTCTGTGACTTCGGTCCGCCATGAATGTAAACGATCGCCGCATTCTGCCCGTTGCGGGCCATGTTGAACGGCACGTATAAGAATGCCGAAATCGTCCACTTGCCATCGCGGCTTGGATAATGCACGAGATACGGCTCGACCAGATCCTCGGACCGAACACCCGCAATCAACGAATGCGTGATCTGGTGCGATTTACCGGAGGCAAGATGGTACGCCCACAAATCCCCGGGCGCGGTTGGCCCGTTATGGTTGTACAGGAGCCTGGTGCCATCGGGACTGAATACCGCATGCCCGCCGACGGGCGCGTTCACACCTTTGGCAATGGCTAGTGCTGTCGATTTGCCCGTATTGAGATCGTGAAGGTAGATGTCTTCATTGCCATCTACATTGGCGGTGAAGACGATGCGCTTGCCATCCGGCGAAAACTCTCCGCCGCGAATTTCCCACTTATCTTTCGTCAGCCAGCTGATTTGTTTGGTGTCAACATTCAAGACGCCGATATTCTCGTAGCCGTTTGCGCCGTTCGACGTGAGCAGGATCTGCCTGCCGTCCGGTGAAATGGCGTTGGCGAAATAGAGATGCTCTCCATCGTGCGCAGTGAGCAGCGTGCTTTTTCCCGTTGCCATATCAGCGATGAAAATATTCGAATCCGTCCCCTTCGCGTGCTCCTGCGTGTAAACGATAAACTTCCCATCTTTCGACCAGATCGGATTCGCATTCCGCTTATCCTGCGGCGTGCCGGTCGTGATGTGCTTGACCTCGCGCATCACCATGTCGTAGACGTCGATCTCGTACGCTGCCGAAGTTTTCGGCTTCACTTCATACGCGAGATAGCGTCCGTCAGGCGACCACGTCGGGCTGATCTCGGCAATCTCGCGCGTCTGCGTCAGGTTGACGACCTTGCCCGTCTTCGGCGAGACCAGAAAAATATCCCACTGCTCATCGCCGTCGTAATCCGACTGATAGGCGATCCACTTGCCATCGGGCGACCATGCCGGCGCACTCTGCCGCTGATCGCTAACCGTCAACTGGACCGGGAAACCGCCTTCGGCGGGCACGATCCACAAATTGTTTCGCCCACTCAGGTTCGAGACGAAGCAAATGCTTTTTCCATCGGGCGACCAGCTTGCCCCGCCCACCTGCCGCGTCATATACAGCTTCTCGATCGTCAGGCTGCGGGGCTCAACCTGTGCGTTGGGCTTCGAGGAAATTTTTTTGGGATCGGTGACGGCCTGCGGCACAGGCAAGATTTGAGAAACGGCATCGGCGACAAGGGTGCTCATAATTATGACGATAGCAAAGTAGAAGAACAGACGCATGGTCAGGGAAACGCCTCGTGGAAGAAAAAAGTCTAGCAGAGAAACACGGCGGCCCGGGCGGAACTACGCCTTCGCATTTTTGTGCATGTCAACCGTGCTCCAGGTTTTGTCGGCGGCGTGGCAGATATTTTCCAGTGAGCAGGTCGCGCAGCTCGGCTTGCGCGCGTAGCAGATTTTTCGTCCGTGCCAGATGATCTGATGCGAAAACAGAATCCACTTATCGCGGGGGATGATCTTCATCAGATCCTGTTCGATTTTCTGGGGATCATCCTGTGTGGTCAGTTCCAGCCGCCGCGAAATGCGGTGCACGTGTGTATCGACCACCACGCCTTCCGCTTTCTTGAACCAGGTTCCCAGCACCACGTTCGCGGTTTTTCGCGCCACGCCCGGCAACGTCAGTAACTTGTCCATCTCGTCGGGCACCTGTCCGCCAAAATCGCTGACGATCTTTTTCGCTGCACCGACCACGGATTTCGATTTATTGCGAAAGAAACCGGTCGAGCGAACATCGGGCTCCAGTTGTTCAGGATTGAGGGCAGCGAAAGCTTCCACCGTCGGATATTTTCGAAACAGCTCGGGCGTCACTCGATTTACATTCACATCGGTCGACTGTGCCGAGAGGATGGTCGCCACCAGCAACTCCCATGCGCTCGAGTGGGTGAGCGCGCAGGTAACATCGGGATAGAGCGCGTCCAGCCGCTTCAGAATCTCGGCTACGCGTTCCGGGGCGACCGGGTTGTAGCCGGGCGGCTTTCCCGCGGTGGCTTTTTTTCCAGAGGCCTTGTCTGTCTTCTTGGCTTTGTGTGGCGCCGCGCTCAGAGCCGGATGGGAAGAATTTGCATCTCGAAAGCGCTGACCGGATTTCGCCGCCAATGGTTTTGCCCGCGCCGCTGAACGCGAAACTTTATCCTGGCGGCCGGTTCGAGCGGGCTGACGGGGGGTAACTCCACGAGCCATGGCGGGCTCATCTTAGCACCTCGCCACAAAGCCTCGCGACACCGACGGGATACGCTGGTGCCGCTTGCGTGCTTGACATTCTTCCGGGGGGGAATATGCTGCCTGACCGAGGAGTCTCGCCATGCGGAAATTCTTGATGGTAGCTAGCCTTCTCGTGGCATCGCTGCTAACGCCAGGCGTTACCCGCGCCTACATCGACTGCGTCTACCTGGGGACGAACTGTATAAATGCTCCGCCCTGTACGTCCTGCCATACCCAAGCGGAGCAAGTATGGTACTGCGTGGACACCGGCGAATATATGTACATCCTCGGCGGATGCTGCATGTGTACCTAGGCAAGCTCGTGACCCTGGGAGGTTGCCATGAAGACCTATTTCGCGTGTGCTCTGTTGATCGGCTTCGCCGCTCCAATTTGTCTTGGGCAGTTTACACCTGTTATCGCCAAGCGTCGCGTCGTGGAGGAGCAACTGGACGCAAACGGCAACGTTTTGAGCCGCTCCGAGACGCTTGGTCGATACCTGCGCACCTCGAGCGGGGCCACGCTCAAGCAGACCTATTCCATGCTTACCGGCAAGCCTGTACTTCAATCGGGCCAATTGTTCGACTACGACCGGCACACGGGATATGACCTCGACTACACGAGGCACGAAGCAGTCGCCCGCTACGATTTACCAAACAAGCCAGCGCCGGATTTCATGAAAAATGCAAACAGCAGCCTCGGGGAGGAGACGGTCGCCGGACTTCATTGCGTGGTTGGCCCCGCGTTCCAGCGAATTGGGGACCGGAGGATCCAGATCGGACGGGCATGGGTCTCGCGGGAGTACAGCCTTGGGGTAAGGAATGAGGTTACTTTGCGGCCTCCCGGGGGACCCGTGACCCACCAGATCGAAGAACTTTACGACATCACGCTGGCCGAACCCGACCCGAAAGAGTTCAGCCTCGCCAGCTTTTCGGTTCTTCAAAAACAGCCGGCGGAATGCAATAAGCCTTCCGAGGCCACGCCTTTGGATTCGCCTAGGTGATGCTGCGACCGGTCTAGCGGCGTCCCAGGGTTGTTGATGGGGCGTGCGGAGCGCCCTGTCCCTTCGTAATCATCCTCGTAATTGACGCTCCCCAGCGGCCCCTGTAGTCTGAACGTAGTCGATTGACGTAATCGTGGCGGTGAACTCCATCCAACTCGGGCAGGTGTGGCGCAGCGAAGCCGATGGGCAGGATTATCTTGTCACGAAGGTTTACAACGAGGTGTTTACGCAATACGCCATGCTGCGGCCGGCGGGAATTACCGCTCCCGACGCTCCCACAGTGCGAGTCAAGGTGGCCAAAACGCCGCAAGGCGCAACCCTTCCGGGCTACGCCTTTACGCAAGACGGATCATTCTAGCGGTGCTTCCAGTTCTACTGCTCGAGCTTGAACACACTGCCCATGCGATTCGACCCGCCGAACATCGCGGTTCCAAAAATGTCATTGCCCAGCAAGAGCACGCCGACACCAGTGCGATTTTCTTCAGAGACTGGAAACGAGGTGATGGTCCAGCTTCCTCCGCCTACCGAGGGCGGGCTCAACGTGAATATCGTGCCGCCTGTTTCCTTTCCCGCGGCACCGGTGGTTCCGTACAGCATGCCGGTGCTGTTAAATACAACGCCACCGCCGGGACCGGCTCCGTCGAGTTCGCCGGTGAACTGGTAAATCAGGTTCTCCGTCCACTCGCCGCCGTTGGTGGAAGGAGGGACCAACTGAAATACAGTGCCGCAGCCGATGTGAACGCGCGGCGGGCATCCTTCGCCGCCGAATTCAGTTGCGCCATAGACGGCACCAGAGCTGTCTACCGCTAAAGGACCAATGGGCAGTCCGCCGTCGGTGTTGCTCACCTGGCCGCCATAGAAGCGATGCATCACTGTTTCAGCCCAGGGTCCACTCTTAGTCGCAGTGAGCTTGAACGCCGTTCCCCACAAACGGTCGGGAACTGTCTCGTACGGAGTCACGCCGTAGACTGCTCCGCTGCTATCCATAAACAAGGGCGATTGAGGAAATCCCCCATCGCCGTGGCCGAGAAATGAGTGCAGCACCTGCTCGGTCCACGAGCCGCCGGATTGCGATGGTGGCGTGAGCATAAAAACCACTCCAAGTCCTGCTGATCCGCCGCCGATGGTAGTTCCATATAGTCTGCCCGCGCTGTCCCGGATGAGGGCCGCATACGGTTCGTTGCCGTCGTCGCCGCAGGCAAAGTTGTAGATGACGGCCTGGCTCCAGCTGCCGTCGTTGGCGCTGGGAGGCGTCAATTGATAAACGTAGCCGCATTTGCCAGTTCCGGCGCTGGCGACGACGCCATACAGATTTCCTGTGTTCGGATCGAGGACCAGGCCAATGGGAGCGTTGCCACCGTCGGTGTTTAAGCCGCTATAGAAATTTTCTGTCCAGATTCCGTTACCGACGGGCGTCAGCTCAAATACGCCTCCGGAAAACTCGTCGTTTCGTCCCGCTGTGCCATAAAGATTTCCCTGGCTATCAGCAATAAGGGCGCTGTTGGGATATGCGTTGACGTCCGAGCCGGTTGGAAATGTATAGACGATGGAATATTGCGCGCTCGCCGAAAGCGCTGCACAGAGTGTCAGGCTGGCGAGGACAAGGAAGGTTCGCGCGGACAAAACACGTGTTCGCATGCTTGATCTCCTGGATGCGATGGGCGGACGACAGCGGCTCGGGGAGGAGATGACATCTTACGTCGCAAGGCGTTGCATGTGTCAAGTTGAAGAATTTTGCGCACTCCGCCGCACCGATATTGATCAAGAAACTATGTTCTAATTACATGGCGTCTGGCTGATTATCCGTTGCTTTCATGACTGAAAAAATTCTCGGAATCCTGTTCCTGTTCATCAGCAAGCTCATCGCCACCACGGGTTACGCGGGCATCGCCATTCTTATGGCGATTGAATCCGCCTGCATCCCGCTGCCCTCGGAACTCATCATGCCCTTCGCCGGCTATCTTATTTTTCAGGGCAATTTCAAACTCGTTTGGGCTGCGACCGCGGGGGCGATCGGCTGTAATCTGGGATCGCTGGTCGCCTACGAAATCGGCTGCTATGGCGGACGTCCGCTCGTCGAGCGCTACGGCCACTGGATACTGATGTCGCGCCGCGAACTTGATTGGGCAGACCGCTTCTTCGCCCGCTGGGGATATCTCGCCGTCTTCATTGCCCGGCTGCTGCCTGTAATTCGCACATTCATCGCACTGCCGGCCGGCGTGGCGCGCATGCCGCGCGGCCGCTTCCACATCTATACGTTTCTTGGATCGTGGCCGTGGTGCTTCGCGCTGGCCTGGTTCGGCATGAAGCTCGGTGAAAACTGGCGCGTGCTGGGAAAATATTTTCACAAGTTCGATGACGTGATCCTAATCGTGCTGGTGGCGAGCTTCGTGTGGTTCGTGTGGAATCATTGGCAGAATCGGATTAGCGGTCAGAGTTCAGCCGCAACTCACTGACCATCGCGATGAAGCGGTCTTCCTTGCTGCGCTATTATTTCACCAGCTGAGAGGCCACAATCTGCCATCTTCCCTCGCGTTTCATCACGACATCCATGTAGAGATACTCCACGGGAAAGCGCTGGCCCTCCTGCTCAACGTCATCCTCTTCCGAGCCGTGCACAATAGCGACATCGTCACGCAAAATGCGAATGCGGCGGCCGGTTGACATCATCGAAAGGTATCGAACTTTCCCGGAGGCGAGTTTCTCGATCAAATCCTGCCGCCTTGAACTTACGCCCAATTCGTCGTACTGCACGTAATCCTCGGCGTATATGCGCTCGATCTCGTGAACGTCCTCGGTCATCAGGGCGCGATCGCCATCTTCGAACAGTTTCACAATTTGTTGCTCGTCATTCATCTTTGCGTGCTTCGTCATTGCATCTCTCATCTCCGGGTAAGACGCTTGCCTTGGGCTCCGGATCAGTGTACAAAATTGCCAACCTCGAGGAGGTCAATTATTCCTATGCGGCGCGTTTTTCTTTTTCTTCTGCTGTTCTTCACCACACTGCCTGCGTTATCTCTGGCGCAGAATGCGGCGTCATCCGACCATCCCTTTGTCGTCGAGTACTACTACAAGACAAAATGGGGACACGCCGATGAATTCCTCAAACTGTTCAAGAAGAATCATTATCCGGTTTTGAAAAAAGAAACGGAGATGGGACGCATCATCAAAGTGTGGATGGACCAGCCGCGCTATCACACCACCGAAGACGGCCGCTGGGACTTCCGCGTGACCATCGTCTTCAAAAACGCAACCGTCGCCAACGAACCGTTCAACGAGGCCGCGCTGCAGAAGCAACTCTATCCCGATCAGGAGACGTTTCAGCGCGAAGAGCAGGGCCGCTTCGAAATCCTGGACGCGCACTGGGACCTGCCCGTCAAAACGGTGGATCTCGACAAATAGTCGCGAGTCCCAGCGGCAAGTCCTAGCAGGAATAAAAGCTCCAGAAATTTTGCCTAGTGGCGCACTTTTAATTCTGGCGAACTTGCTCATCGGTTTCGAATGCGTCATCCCGTCTCTAACGACGCTGCCAGAAGTCAAGCGAATTGGGGCGGCAGCCCTCCGCCGACGCTTTTGCTTTTATCAAAGCGCCATTTCGCTCTGTTAGGAAGCCTTTGACTTTTGCAGACCAAAGCTCGTCACTCGATTCAATCTCACAGCGGGACCTCAGGTCCCACCATCCATCTCTT
>JASHOT010000248.1 GCA_030040965.1 Candidatus Sulfotelmatobacter sp.
AGTTTCATGTAGAGTTCCTCGACCGTCTGCTTCACTTCCCCAAACGCCGTCACGCGGATATTCGCGGCGACGAGGCTGGCAAGAACTACGGCGAGATCATCTTCCGGGCCGCTGAAGCGGAACGAGCCGGTATTCGCAATGAGATCGATCTCCGAAATCCGAGTATCCATCCGCAATTTTTCCTGCACAGTCGGGGCGGAATCTCCAATCCAGCTCAGCCGCACCAGCCGCGTGGAAGCAGCGGCAGCCGTGACTTCTTCGATGCTTCCGCTGCGCACCAGCCGGCCACGCTCCATGATGCCGATCGAAGTGCAAAAACCCTCGAGCTCGGTGAGAATGTGCGAAGAAATCAGAATCGTCGCGCCCTGGTCGCGCAGAGAAAGCAGCAGATGCCTCAATTCCAGCCGCGCTTTAGGATCGAGCCCCGAGGCCGGTTCATCCAGCAGCATGACCTTTGGCCGGTGGATGATGGCCCGTGCAATTCCCAGGCGCTGCTTCATGCCGCGAGACAGGCCGCGAATCATGGCGTCGCGCTTCACTTCCAGATTGACCTGCGCGATCACTTCCGTGATGCGCGCAGGAATTTCGTTCTCCGGCATCTTGTAGGCGTGCGCGAAAAAGTCCAGATACTCCCACACCTTGAGATCTTCATAAAGCGCGAAGAAGTCGGAGAGATAGCCAATGTGCTGCTGCGCGCGCTCCGGCTCCTGTGCCACGTCAACCCCCGCCACAAAAGCGCGTCCCACCGTGGGAGCGAGCAGGCCGCTCGCCATGCGAATCGTAGTGGTCTTGCCGGCGCCGTTCGGACCGATCAGACCGAAAATTTCTCCCTGCGGAACGGTGAGAGAAAGATCATCGACCGCCAGCACGTTGTCATATTCTTTGCGAAGATGAATCAGTTCAATCACGCGCAGCGCCTCCGAGCGATTGCAGGCGACATGCCCGATCGCGGATGAGACCGCACCAGCCCCAATGCGGCCAGCTCACCCATTCTATTGACACCGAATGATACGGCACTGGTCCAGCGCCGGTTCCCGAAAACTGAGGATTTGCCACACTTTCGTCACACATTTTGTTGTCGTGTGTAAGAAAAACCACGGACACATGTTCGCAATCGTGAGAACGACTGAACGCATCTTTTTTGCTACCTGACGCGGTCACGAGTCGTCTAATGGAGAAATGCAGTGAGATCGCAGCGCGGAACTTTCAACGTTGCGATTGCGTATTCAACGGAAGCAAAGTTGAATACCAGGCCGAGAAGTGAAATCGGCCAGGCGAATTACGGCAATTCTAACGGGGTTGGGGATTCTCTTACGCTCGGTTTGGCGGCCCAGGTAGGAAAATCCCCTTGGCAGCTGGCACGCGTTTGCTTGCGCTTGGCTTGTCGGCTCAACCCCGGCAGCTGCATTGTGAGGCCATTCGCTGGGAAACACAAGCGTTTTCTCGCACTGGTCGCGAACGGGCCGCCCCAAACCTCCCGTGATGTCCTGGGAAGAAAAATGGAAAAGGAGCAGCTATGAAATTTCAAGGAAAGAAGTTCGCGACAGTTTCAAAGAGTCTGGTGATGGGAGTGGCGTTGCTACTGGCCTCCAGCGCCTTCGCCGCCACCAAAGGCAGCCTGGAGTTGCAGGACGCAACCACCGTCAACGGCACCAAGCTGAAGGCCGGCGATTACAAACTTCAATGGGAAGGTAGCGGACCCAACGTGGAACTCAGCATCATGCAGGGCAAGAACGTGATCGCGAAAGTTCCGGCGCATGTGGTCGATCTTCCTTCACCCTCGGTCAATGACGCGGCCATTGTCAGCCGCAACAACGACGGCTCGACTTCGCTGGCAGGTGTTCGCTTCGCCGGCAAGAAGTTCGCCCTCGATCTTGGCGAGGGGAGCGACGGTATGGCTGCCGGATCGAGCAAGTAAGTTAAACAAGCGCGGTTGAGCAAGTTAAGATCAGGCAAATGACCGACGAAACGAGCTTGATCTGACCCTGAGGAGGGAGCACTTAGTGTGCTCCCTTTTTTCGTTCCTACTTAGCAGTTGGGGGAAATACTTGCCGTCAAGGTCTTTCCAGGCGTTCGCGATTCTGAAACTTTCGCGCTCTCCAATACTCCAATCTGCAGATTGCTTCTTGCTTACAATAGAAGCAAATCGGTTCTGCAAGAGGGAGATCGAGACCAATGTCATCCTCTTCTCTTCGTGTGGCTGTAATGCTGGTCGCATCTCTGGTGGCGACGGCCTGCAATGCCAAAGCGGGCTCAGCCCCTCCCGCTCCGGTTCCCGCGCCTGAAGTTGACGCCGCTCGCGCCTCTGCGCCCGGCAAACAGACGGCGGTGATTGCCGGCGGATGTTTCTGGGGCATTCAGGCGGTGTTTCAACATGTCAAGGGCGTTATCAGCGCGACTTCGGGCTACTCCGGCGGATCGAAGAAAAATCCGGACTATGAAACCGTGAGCAGCGGAGAAACCGGCCACGCCGAGTCGGTGAAGATCGTCTACGATCCCTCGCAAATCACGTACGGCGAGTTGCTACGCGTGTTCTTTTCCGTCGCTCATGATCCGACCGAGCTCAATCGGCAAGGCCCGGATGAAGGCACGCAATATCGTTCCTTGATCTTTTATGCCACCGACGAGCAGAAGCACATTGCCGAAGCTTATATTGCGCAGCTCGACAAGGCGAAGGTGTTCGCGCGGCCGATCGTCACGCAGGTGGTTCCGCTCGCGGCGTTCTATGAGGCCGAAGCTTATCATCAGAACTACGCGACACTGCATCCGGATAATCCCTATATCGTCTTCAACGATGCGCCCAAGGTGGAGCATCTGCGCGCAGAGTTTCCCGATCTCTACTCGACGAAGCTGGCGAGAGCGAATTAGGAGAGCGAGATGCCTAGCGATTTCGATCGTCAAACATCAAAACACGATGCCGACTCGTCTGGTGTAGGGACGGCCGGCCTCGGCTGTCCAAGCGAACAACGCTCCACGCAAGAGCCCAATCAACGACGCCGTGCGTTCCTCGCGACTTCGCTCGCCGCAGCGGCCGGACTCGCTTTATGGCATTTGCGAGCGCGGCGTGTGGTTGAAGCAGTCTCTGCTGCGGCGAGTGGGCCGAAGGAAGTGACTGTCGTGCTGTTTTCCGACGCGGGCGAGCGTCTGAAGAAAGTCACGATCGAGAAAGTCGTCAAAACCGACGCCGAATGGCGCAAGCAACTCGATTCAAACGCCTTCGACATCACTCGGCGCGCCGATACTGAAATCGCCTTCACCGGAAAATACTGGAACCTGCACGACAAGGGCATCTATCGCTGCATCTGCTGCGACAATGCGCTGTTCGACTCAGCCACGAAATTTGAATCGGGCACGGGATGGCCGAGTTTCTGGCAGCCGATCGCAAAAGAAAATGTGCACCAGAGCGCAGACTCGAGCCTGGGAATGGATCGGATTGCGGTGTCGTGCACAGAGTGCGATGCACATCTTGGGCATGTCTTCGACGACGGACCGCGCCCAACCGGGCTGCGCTATTGCATGAACTCGGCGTCGCTGCGCTTCGTCAAGCGCGTGTAAGATCTCCTGATTCGCGTGTCAACTTTTCTCTTGCGCCGTTCTCGAAGTTATGGCATCTTCAAACATCTTCTAACGAAAGGACGCCCCATTTGCAGGCGTATACGCACAAATCGATACGCGGGCTGCTCCGGCAACCATGCCGGAACGGTCTTAGGGCGTCGCTTGTACGCGTCAGTTGACTTGCTAACTGATACCCGACGCTCCTTCCCGCTAAATTAAACATAACGCACAGGATGGAATCATCTTGTGTCATCCGGCCGTCGAGCCGCGCAAACCGGCTCGTCGTCCAACTCCGGGTTTGCTCCGGTTAGAAAACGACTTATGGCACTCACTTTCAAAATCAAAGGAGGAACGCTCGAAGAGGGCGAGTCTCTCTGCCGCAGCTGCCGTAACGCTCACATCCAGCGAGGATTTCGCGAGAGCGAGGAAGCGGTCTTTTGCACCTGGGAAAAATTCCGCCCGGTTCCGTTCAAGGTCGCGGAGTGCACCGACTACGCCGACCGCAATGTCCCGTACCGTTGGGAGCTTGAGAAGATGGCGCTGCTCATCAATGTAGACCCGGCGCGCAAGCGTGCAGGGTTCAAGCCGGGCTTCGCCGCGGAGACCGAGGAGGAAGAAGAAGACTCGGTCTCCGTGATGGAGTGATCAAACTACGCGCCGGTCACCATGAATTTTTCGTCTGGCTTGTTGTTGGCTTTGTCGGGCGGACTTCCCGCAGTCACATCCTGCACAAACTCGCGGCGGCGTTCGGGCTGGCCTTTGCGTTCGACGGCGCGCACCCGGCGCGTCGGCATGTTGCTGGGCTCAAGGCTGACAATGCGTCCGTCGCGCACGTGAATTTGCGAACGGAACCAGTCGGTGCGGAACATGCGGCCGGCAGCGTAGAAGGTCATGGCCGCGGCGATGGGTCCTTCGAACTCGGCTCCGGTACAGGCGATGATGCGGCGTCCCATTTCTGCGGTCCAGGTCGAGCCTCCGACCAAAGGATCGTTCAATCGGCAGCGCTCGAAGGGCATGGCGTGGCTGAGCTTGCGCAGCTGCAGCAACTGAAGCAGCACAGACGTTTTTGCCAGATTCGTGACGATGACGCGCGCTTCGGTCGGCGAGATGCGTTCGATTTTCACATGCAGATCGGGCGTCCACTCGCGCTCGAATTCCTCGCGAGCCAGGGCCAGGCCTTTGTCAGTGGCTTCGACGTAGCGCAGCGTGGCGCGCGCGAGGATCACGCTGAAAAAGGTAGTCACGATGGTGGCGATGACGGGGATGTAGCTGACCAGCGTGGAAAACGGGATACGAAACGAATTGACCAACTGCATGTACATGGCGCGCGTGCTCCCGGCGGACTGGCGTCATTTCCACACAGATTCGAGCGGCTAGCTCTGCTGGCAATGACTCGCACGAGTGTAGCGAGGGGACAAGAAGGGCTAAAGATGCAACTGGTCGAGGAACGGTAATCAGAAAAGGGATTGGACTTTAGTAACTTCTCACGAAAAGGGCGCAGCGGCTGCGCCCGGTTTCATTCTGAACGCGATCCTGAGTACGATTCCTCTCGCCCGGCATGAATCTAGTCGCCGTCGCCGTGCTGGCGTTCGACCGACCAGATCGCAGCCTGATCCTTTTCAAACGGGTAGACGTGGACCATCCAGTTGAAAACGATGGGAACGAATCGTCCACCAGCCGCGTCGCAGGCTTCCTCGGTGTGGATCGAGCCCTTCAAGCCGAACTTCGCATCGGGTCCCATCGACTGCTTCCATCTCTCTGCCATGGGCATGTCGGCCGGAGGACGGCAGAAGTTCACATGCTCGTGCCACTGCGCAAAGCTGAGCGGGATGCGCTCGTTAAGCTGATCTTCGGTGAAGCGCTTGGGCGCGGTGTACATCACGCCAACGAGCTTGTAGCCGTCTGCTTGCTTTTCGTAGAGCAACGACGTGGGGTGCTCGGGGTTGAAGTCCCAGAACGCCTCCATTGCATAGCGGGCGCTGGTGAAGTGGTAGATCTTCTGCGGAATTTCGGGATGGAAGATCTTGAAGCCCTCGTCGAGCGCCACGTGGTAATCGAGGTATTTCTGGGCCGCTTTGCGGGCTTCCTCAACGACATGCTGGGCGCGTTCAGCGTCGCCGGCCTGAGGCTTGCGCACTTCCGTCATTTTCATGTGCGGGCCCATATCCATGTGGCCCTCCATGGAATGCATGGCGTGGGTGCTGGCGTCATCGTCCTTGTCGGAGCCCATGTCCATGTCTTTCATGTTCATGTTCGACATGTCGTGACCGGACTTGCCGGACATATCCATGCCGGGCATGGATTGCTGATCATTTGTCTGCGAACCGGTCTGTGACCCAGCATTCGACGAGGCTGGGGCCTGGCTGTTGGACGTCTGTCCCCAGGCAACGCTCGCCACCAAAATGGCGCTGAAAATTAAGAACTGATTCCGCATGCGAACCCCCATCTCTCTTCTCTCTTCATATTAACCCTGACGCAGAGAGCATGTTTCTGCAAGGGCCGTTGATTTGAGAGAGGTTA
>JASHOT010000249.1 GCA_030040965.1 Candidatus Sulfotelmatobacter sp.
CGATCTGCCATCCCGCCGGCACCTCGACCGTGATGTCGTCCAACTCCTGAGACCTAAACTGGAAATAGATCGGATAGACTCGCTCGTTGTGTTCGAAAACACGTTTCCCGGCTCCACTGAAGATTGTCATGGGAAATAAAGCATGGCGCCCGGAGACTGCAGCCCACTCGGGAACCTTCACGTTGAAGTCGGCGACCAACGGCACTTCCGGGTTGGCCCAATCCGGCTGCTTGGTTAACTCTATCTCGCTGCCCACCGGGATGTAACTCTTCACTTCGTCTTCCAGCGCTTTTTTGCGAGCCGCATTGTCGTCGTTCCTCTCGTCGACGCGCCAGCGCAGGCCCTCCAGACCGGTAAACGTGACGACCAATTTTCCTTCCAGATCGCCGTTTGGAGACAGCTTCAAATCCGCTTTGCGTACAACCTGCGAAGCGGAACTTTCCGGCAGACTGGTCTGCACCCACGAGCCTCCGTCTTTGTCGAGCCGTAATCCGGGAACGCCAGTTTCATCCCAACGGAGCATTCCAAACGGTGTGAAAGCCCCACCCGGATCGAGATAAAGATCTTTGTCGTTCAGTTTGACCAGTACTAGATTAGAGCCGAGCTTGTGACTTTGCATGCTTTGTGGATTGAAAAAATAGTTGCGGCGGTCGGCCACCAGCACCGGGAAAGCTTCGAATCCGGCCGCGCGAACCAAGGCCAGGTAGAGCCAGGTGAGCTCCCAGCCGACGCCGTACCCCTGCTTCCAAACCAGTTCGACATTCTCGTTGGGCTTTATGTTTTCGTGCTTGAGTTCTTGCTCCGTTTTGCGTACTTCGTAGCTCGTGTTATGAAGCTGTTGCACCCGAGCGTAGATTTTGCGGAGCTTCACTTCCGGTTCGTCGGACGGAGAAACAATCTGCGAGACGGCTTGCTCCATCGCGCCACGTGCGCCAATGAAGGTCTCGACTTCACGGTTACGTTTCTTGCCTACCTCCTTCCAGTACTTGTTTACATCGTCTTCAAAAAACTCGAAATCATAGATGAAGTCCACGCGAGATTTGAGTTCGTCGGCCGGTGGCATGTAGTCTTCGGCCTGAAAGGCGGCGATGTTCGACACCTCGAGCGATACGATTCCTCCTTTCTCGGTGGGAGACGGAGTTCCCGACGGCAAGCGCTCATTCCGTCGGAAATTCATCTGCACGTAGTCCTGGTGGAAGGGGCGCAAGGAGAATTTCGCCTTCTTGGTGAAGAGCTCCTGGCTCACAATCCAGTCGGAGGTGAAGATATAGCCTTTCGCGAAGTTGATTGTGTAGTAAAACTCGATGATGCTTCCTACCTGAACATCGGGCATGGCAAATGTCTTGGCGCGGTACTCAAATCCTTTCGCCTTGACGATGTTCTTCTCATAGATCTGCCCGGTGAAATTTACGATGGAACCGTCCGGCCTGATGGTCCGGGCGTTGATGTTGTCGATGGTTCCGGTCTCTCTCGGAAGCGGAATCTCGATATTCCCGTACCTACGCCCCGCGTCGGTGAGAATTTTGATGCGGATATAGTTTTCTTCGAAGCGATCGGCGTCACTAATGCCGATACCTGTGCTGTGGCATGTGATGCCGCAATCGTCGCGGTAGACTTCGCGGTAAAGGATGATCGCCGGGGCGCCGGGCGCCATCGGTTCGCTCGTCATCTTCAGTTCTTCGGGCGAAACTGGCTGGAATTGAACTCCCGCATGGGCATGGGTTACGAAGAGGACGGCTGTCATCAGTGTGCAAAACAGAACAGCGAGGCATCGACGGGCGGGCATGGTCCGCTCCTCCTAATTCAAAAGGTTTGCGCCGTGGGAGAAGATAGCCGGCTCAGTGACGGCGGACATTGTACATCGAAGGGGGCCGAATAGCAGTGGCTCGGGTTCCAGCTATCCCTTCTGGTTTTCCCTTGACCCCACGGTTTACAATCCATCCGCCGCAATTTCTCATCCGGCGTGCTTGAGTCGCAATTATCCTCGAGAGGGATTGATTTGCCGCAAGGAGGCGCGATGCTCGTCTTCCTTAGTATTCCCCAGCTTAGGACTCTCCAGCGTAGGTTTCTCCAGGTTTCGATTCTGCCAGTGGCCCTCATTTTTCTTCTGAGCTGCGGCGCTGGTCATGATTCCGGCGAATATTACGTGCTGGTTTCGGCAAACCTGCAGGTGCCGTACTGGAAGGCTGCGGCCGCAGGATTCGGAAATGCGGCAGCGCAAATGAAAGTGCGCGCCGATGTCACCGGACCGATGAGCTTCGATCCCAAGGCGGAGCGCGATGCACTGGATCAAGCCGTGCAGAAAAAAGCCACCGGCATTCTCCTCGATGTAACCGACGCCGGCCTGCTCAAAGATGGTATCGACAAAGCTGTCGCGGCGGGGATTCCCATCATCACGATCGATTCCGACGGTCCGGCCAGCAAGCGACTCTTCTTTATCGGAACCAACAACTATCAAGTGGGGTTTACCGGCGGCCAGCGCCTGGCGCAGGAACTCAAGAATAGGGGCAGCGTTGTGGTTTTCACCATGCCCGATCAGCCGAACCTGCAAGATCGCCTGCGCGGATACAAAGACGCTCTTGCCAAAACGCCCGAAATCAAAATTCAACGCGTCGTTGACATTCAGGGTGATCCTCGCATCGCCTTCGATACCACGACGGAAATCATTGGCAAGGAACGCGACAAAGTGGACGCATTCGTCTGCCTCGAGGCGCAGTCTGGAAAAGAAGTCGCCGGCGTGCTTGATAGCTACCACGTGACCGGAAAAGTCGTTATGGCGATGGACACCGATCCGGAAACTTTAGACGGGATCAAGAAAGGCGTGATCGCCGCCACCATCGCCCAGAAGCCATACACCATGGCATTCGTTGGCATGCAGATGCTTGATAACCTTTATCATCACAAGCCGTCTTCGTTGGAAACGGACTGGTCGAAAGACAGCTATTCGCCGATCCCAAGTTTTGTCGATACCGGGTCGGCGCTGATTGATAAGAGCAACGTAGAATCCTTTATCCAGGCAGGGCAAAATCTTTCACCGCCGAAGTGAGCGGTCATTCGCAAATCAAAGTTTCAAAATCAAGATTGGAGCCTCGATGCGCAAGTTCTATTTCTGTCTGTTCACAATTTTTCTGATCTCTGCCTTCGCAGGTGCTCTGGAGCGGCAGCCGAACGCCGATTATCGCGCGCGCCGTGAAGCACTCGCCAAAAAGGCCGGAGGCGTCGTCGTTCTGATGGCTCCGCTCGAATCGCCTGGAGCCGTCTACTCCTTTCGCCAGGACGATAATTTTTATTACCTCACGGGAGAGACCATCCCCGGAGCCGCGGTTCTGATTGCTCCTGCCGTCGAGGCGCAGGGCGACAATTCAGCACGTTCTTATTCTGAATTTCTATTTCTTCCTCCGCGCAATCTTCGTCTGGAAAAATTCACCGGCCCGCAATTAGGCGCCGATTCTCCCGACGCCACAAAAATCACGGGCTTCGATCACGTGGAAGAAATGAGCAAGCTTCCCGAAGAAGTTGGGACGCTGCTCGCTGGCGGGCGCCCCATCGTTTACAGCGACATGCCTGCGCAGGGAGGGCCCACCGACAGCATGCAGGCGCTGGATTTTCTCAAGCGCAGCAACGCCTTTGTATTTTTCCAGGATGTAAACCCCTTGCTCTCGTCTCTGCGCACGGTGAAAGACGCAGGCGAAATCGCACTCCTCCGCAAAGCTGTTGACGCCTCCGTTGCCGCGCACTTTGCCGCCATGAAGGCGGTGAAACCGAATGTGACGGAATTCGAAATCTCCGGTCTGATGCAGTATGAGTGGACGCGGCGCGGCTGTGAGCGGCCTTCCTACTCGCCGATCGTCGGCTCGGGACACAACTCCACAGTTCTTCACTACTCGGAAGATTCCAACACCATGAAGACGGGAGATGTGGTGGTGATCGATGCGGCGGGCGAGTACTCCATGTACGCTGCCGACATTACGCGCACTCTGCCCATCAGCGGCCACTTCACCCCGCGGCAAAAAGAGATTTATGAAATTGTCCTGGGCGCCCAGGAAGCGGCTATGGCTGCGTTTCAGGCCGGCAAGTCGATGCTGGTCGGCGACTCCGACGCGTCGCTGAACAAGGTCGCTCACGACTACATCAAGGCCCACGGCAAAGATTTGCATGGGCAATCGCTCGATCAATATTTCATACACGGATTGGGCCACCATCTCGGCCTGAACGTGCACGATCCCGGCGACTACAAAGTTCCGCTTGCAGCGGGCATGGCGTTCACCATCGAACCCGGAATCTATATCCCGGAGGAAAACATCGGCGTGCGCATCGAGGACGATTTTCTCGTCGATCAGGATGGCAAGCTGATCAAGCTGAGCGGGGCATTACCCTCGAAGCCGGGAGAAGTCGAGAAAGCCATGGCAGGGAAGTGAGATGCCCAGACAGCACTACTTCTTCAAGCCGATTCCTCCGCGTGCGATGTTTCCCTACGACATTACCGAAGCCGAGCAGCGCCTGATGGACGAACACGCCAGGTATTTTGACCAGCAGTTTGCCGCGGGAAAGCTCTTACTGTACGGCCTGTACGGCCCGGTCCTGGCCAAAAGCGGTGCGTTTGGACTCGCCGTGCTGGAAGTGGAGACGGAAAAAGAAGCGCGAAAATTCGGCGACAACGATCCGACGGTGAAGGCTGGGCTGAACCGCTTCGAGATTCACTCCATGCGTGTCACAAGTGCCCGGGCGAAGCGATCCTGAGCTACGAAATATATTCGCGGATGTATTCGTCTTTCGTGTGCGCCAACTGACGCACATCGCCATCGAAGATGACTTTCCCATCGCGCAAAACGAGAAAGCTCATGGGAACGTCGCAGTATTGGCCGCGCGGCAGGGCTCGCATCTGATTATTTGTGAGATCAAACTGATGCGTCGCCATCGTGAACGCATCCTGCAGGCGATGGGTCACGAGCAGGGAACTCGTCTTATAGACGTCGCGCTGCTTCATGACGAGCTCGATGATCGTATTCGAGGTTACGGGATCGAGTCCGCCGGTCGGCGAATCGTAAAGCAGAAGCTCCGGTTGCGTGATGATCGCCCGCGCAATCGCCACGCGGCGGCGCATGCCTCCGGAAAGTTCGGAGGGAAACAGATCAAGCGTGTGTTCCAGTTCGACGAATCGCAACGCCTCCCGCACGCGCTTTTCGACTTCGTCATCAATCGTGCCATGCTCTTCAATGAGCCGGTAGGCTACGTTTTCGCGAACCGTGAGCGAATCAAACAGCGCGCTTTCCTGAAATACCATGCCGATTTTCGCGCGCAAGCCGAATAGTTCCAGTTCCGGAGTCTCGGTGACGTTTTGCCCCAGCACCAGCACTCGTCCCGCATCCGGCTTCAGCAGGCCTAATGCGAGTTTGAGAATCGTGCTCTTGCCCGAGCCGGCTACGCCAAACAAAGCCTTCGTCTCTCCCAGCGGCAGGTGAAACGAAATTCCACGCAGCACTTCGTTGCTTTCGAATTCGAGCTCTACATTCTCAAATTCGATGGCATGAGGGCGGCCTTGCGGATGAGCTGCCGGCGCAGAATCGAGGGGTAAAGTCGGTGTAGACATAACTCAGTGGTAAGGCAGCACATTCATCAGGAATTGCGTCACGAACAAATCGACCACGACGATCAGAACGGAAGCCGCCACGACCGCCTGTGTCGTGGCGCGGCCCACGCCCTGCGTTCCGCCACGAGCCGTCATTCCGTAGAAGCATCCGACCGTCGCGATGATGAAGCCAAAGAGCACCGGCTTTACCAGGCCCATGAAGACATCCGCGAACACGAGCGCCTGCCAGGCATTGCTCCAGTATTGCCGCGCGTCAAGGTTGAGCAGGATTTTCGACACGAACAATCCACCGGCCAGGCCGACAAAATCCGACAGAATCGTCAGAAAAAACAGCATGAATACGGTTGAAACAATACGTGGCGTTGCCAGCTTCTTGAGCGGATCGGTGCCCAGCGCTCGCATGGCGTCGATCTGCTCGGTGACTACCATCGATCCCAGTTCACTTGCCATGCCGGAAGAATTCCGCCCCGCCACCATCAGGCCGGTGAGCACCGGGCCGAGTTCACGAACCATGGAGAGCGATACCAGTTGTCCGATCAGCGTGATCGAGCCGAAACGTTGCAAGGTGTTTGCGCTCTGTACGGCAAGCACGGCGCCGGTAAAAAAGCCGGTCAGCACGACGATGGGCAGCGACCCTACTCCGATCAAATCGGCTTGCTGCACCATGTCGGCGAAATAAAATGGCTTGCGAAAAAGGTTGGCGATCGATTGCCCGGCCAGTACCGTGTAATCCTGAACGGTTTGCACTTTCTGCTTGGCGAATTCTGTGGGAGAGATGAATTCCATGCGTTCGAACGCCCGATCGCAGCGTATGGCGCACTGCCTGGCTTGTCCGAACTATAACAGAGAAAGCGCCGGCGATCAGCTAGCGGTATCGTTTGTGCCGATACCTATTCTGCTCCTGAAGAGTATGCAAGGAAAAGGTGTGCGCAGCGCAGAGCGGAAAGCCGGCAGCCTGAGAACGGTCTATCCGCGATTCTTCCTTTTAATCTCAATATTCAGCCGGCGGATTTTCTGGTTCAGCGTGGAGAGTGGCACGTGGAAGCGTTCGGCCGCTTCGGTCTGATTCCAGTTGCAACGCTCGAGCATGTCGGTGATCACGCGTCTCTCAACATCTTCAATGATTTCAAACAGCGATGCATCGGAAGGCGGTTCGTGCAGGGCGAGCGAAGAGCCGCGGCCGAGCATGGAATCGGGTAGCAGATCAATGCTGATGTCGGGTCCTGAAGAAAGCACGACAGCGCGCTCGATCACATTCTCCAGTTCGCGCACATTGCCGGGCCATGAATAAGCCATTAACGGGCGCAGCGCCTCCGGACTGATGCGGGGAATCGGGCGTCCATTTTCTTCCGCGTATTTTTTAAGGAAGTACTCGACCAGCAACGGAATATCTTCTTTACGCTTACGCAAGGGCGGAAGTTCGACCGTAATCACGTTCAGCCGGTAAAACAGGTCCTCGCGGAAGCGGCCATCAATCACCATCTGGCGCAGATCGACGTTGGTGGCCGCGATGATGCGAACATCGACCTGCACTTCCTGAATTCCGCCGAGATGCATGAAGCGCCGATCCTGCAGAACGCGCAGGATTTTCGCCTGAGTTTCCAGACCCATGGTCGCGATCTCGTCCAGGAACAGCGTTCCCTTGTCGGCAACCTCGAAGAGTCCTTTTTTCGAAGCGATGGCGCTGGTGAAAGCGCCCTTCACGTGGCCGAACAGCGTAGATTCCAGAAGATCGGCCGGCATGGAACCCGTATTCACCGGCACAAACGGCTTGTCGCGGCGCGGCGAATTCAAATGAATTGCCTTGGCGATGACTTCTTTGCCGGTGCCGCTTTCTCCCTGCAGCAGCACGGTCGAGCGGCTGTTGGCGACTTGCGCCACCAGGTCGAAGATCTTCAGCATGGGCTCGCTTTTGCCCACGATGTTTTCAAAGTTATAGCGCTGCTTGAGGGCGCGCTTCAGCTGGACGTTTTCTTCTTCCGCCCGCCGCCATCCCACCGCAGCGCGAATGTCGGCGAGCAGTTTCTCGTTGTCCCAGGGCTTCTGGACGAAATTGGCCGCGCCCGACTGCATGGCGCGTACGGCATTTTCGACGGTCCCGTAGGCCGTGATCATGATGATCGGCAGCCGCGGGTCATGGGAACGGATCTCGTTGAGGATGTCCATCCCGTTGCGTCCGGGCAGAGTCAGGTCGAGCAGCACCAGATCGAACGGCCGGTCGGCCATTTGCGCCAGGCCGTCTTCGCCGCTCGCCGCCGTCTCCACTTCGAATCCTTCCAGTTCGAGCAGCGTCTGCAGCGATTCGCGGATCTCGGCTTCGTCGTCGACAATCAGCACCGCACCTGCTGGCGAGGGATTGCCGTTCATCGTGCCGCGCGAGATTACTGCTGCTTCAGACATGGACCGCCTTCCTGCTTAAGGGGAAATCGAGGGCAAACGTGGTGCCGGAACCCGGGTTGCTCTCCACGCGAATCTTGCCCGAATGTTCCTGAATGATTCCGTAGGTTACCGCGAGGCCCAACCCTGTTCCTCGGGGCTGGCCGTTCTTCGGCGCAGTTTTGGTTGTGAAGAAAGGATCGTAGATGCGCCGAATATGTTCGGGAGCAATCCCCGTTCCGGTGTCGGAGACGCGTACGCACACGGCCTCGCCATTCGAAGTCGAAACCTCCAAGGTTCCGCCGCCCGGCATCGCATCCTTGGCGTTAAGGAACAGATTCAGGAAAACCTGCTGCAAGCGTCCGGGATTGCCCAGGATCGGCGAGAGTCCCGCCGTCAGGACAGAGCGCACATCGATTTTCGATATCCTGAATTGATGTTCGAGCAGGGCCAAGGTGTCGGTAATAACCTTGTTCACGTCGACGTCGGCAAATTCCGTCCCGCTGGTGCGCGAGAAGTTCAGAAGATTGTTGACGATCTCTGACGCGCGGAAAGTCTGGCGCGTGATCTTTTCGAGCAGCCCCGACTTCTGCGGATCGCCCTGCAGTTGCTTCGCCAGCATCTGCGTATAGGACGAGATCACCGCTAAGGGCGTATTCACCTCGTGCGCAACTCCGGCAGCCAGCAGTCCGATCGAAGAAAGCTTGTCGGCCTGCGTGAGTTGGCTTTCCAGTTCCACGCGTTCGGTAATATCGTCCATGATCACCAGCCGCCCAATTACCTGGAAGGTGCGCGTGACCAGGGGCGCAATCGCGACATTGACGGTTCGGGTTTCGCCGGCCGGCGTCTGCAAACGGAACTTATACAGGTTGTTGATTCCGGCGTTCTGGCGTATGC